>DLVS01000793.1 GCA_003445095.1 Verrucomicrobiales bacterium | reverse complement strand
CCATGTGTGGGGTGACCGTGACGGCCGGAGCACTTGCAAATGGAGGATTGAACCGAATGTTAAAGTCACCGTTGTTGATCACCGAAACAGTGAAGCCCGCCCCTTCCATGATTCCGCCTTCGGCGTTCACTACGCCACGAACGATGCGCAGATTCTCCTCGCCGCTGGTGGCGTGCAGTTCGGCATTGGCCCCGATCCTCACATTGCCAGCCGTATCGGCCGTCAAAGCTCGGACGCCGCCCGCCCACAGCGACGCTTTAGTGCCCGGCCCGCCGAACAGCACTATTTCCCCGGGCGCGATCGGCGCGTTCAAATCAGGCACGCCGACATAACCTTTGCCAGTGCCACCGAGATAGAAATCCCAGCCGGCGTTAAACCGACCACTCCCGGTCGATTGGAGACGCGGAGGGGCGCCTTCATTGGGTCGAGAAACGACGTGAAACTGCGACGCGGGCGCGGTCGTCCCGACGCCGACTTTGCCAGTGTTGTCTACATAGACGCTATCCTCCGGTTCGCCATCCGCGGCGTCCAGGGAGTGACCATCTACGCCGGGCACGTTGAAGGCATTCAGTGCGGTCACAGCGTAGGGCGTAGGCGTGATAGGTTGGCGCGGGTTGAGAGGAATGAACTCCTCGTCCCCGGCTGCGCGTACAGCGATGGCCAGTCAACGATCCTGCCCGGCGAAGACGCTCGTATCGTAATCCAACGATGCGGTGAACAGACCGTTGGTGAGACCCATGGCAGAAAAAGTAATCGGGTCCCCCACTGGGCTGCCGTCGTTTTCCGCGTCGAACAGGGTGAATTGAAAATCATAGCGGCCATTGGCGGGGCCGCCGCCGGACGTCAGCCGGCCCTGATAGGTGAATGCCGCACTTTGAGCGGTGATGTGTATGACACTGGCCAAGAAATACAGCAATGCCAGAAGGAGTGAGAAGCGAGTTTTCGTTTTCATTTAATGGAGCCTGAGGTTGAACATTTATGGTCTGAGTAGGCGGTAGAAGCTCCCGCCGCCGGGCGCACTGACGGTGATGACTCTGTTCGTGCCATCGTCAGTAACCGTTTGCGGAGCATTGACCCAATTCGTGGAGTTGAGGTCGGAGTTCACTTGCAACACAACGTCCGTGGAGGGCGACGGCCAGGATAGTTGGGCGGAGTCAGCTGAGATGAGGCGAATCTTGAGCAATGGCGCGTCCGGCGTCTGAACCGCGGACAGCGACCAGAATCCGCCAGTGAGCGTGAAGTTTCCGCCGGTCATTGGCTGTGCGCCAACGTCAGACTGCCCGATGGTACCGCTCAACGAGAACGGTCCGCCGCTGCTAGTGCCGCCACCGCCATCGATGGTATGCCAATCGATGGACAAATTTTGCGCCGTGGCCAAACCGACCAGACCCAGAACCCCGATGGAGACCGCTGCTTTCCAACGGCCGATGTTGAACGAAGTGTGAAAGCGCCAGTGACCGATGTTATCTGTTTCCACAACCTGAATAAGCTGGCGTGGAACAAGACCTTTCAACGAACCCACAAAATGTTTGGAAGAGATTATTCCGATGCTGAGGGGGGATGCGGACTCCAAGGCGATGGGTTTATTCGTCCTTTACGGATCGAAGCAATTGGACTGGGTCAGGGATGGGTGCCAAGACGATGGCCCATGGCCCCGATGACGCGCTCGAAGAAGAGCACATCGGCACAACAAGACGAGGATCGCTCAGGCGAAATCTCGAATTGCCTCGGGGCCCACCGCACTGCGTGCTCGATGAAGTAGGCGATGTCCCACGGGCGGCCACGTCGCTGGCCACGGGAAGTTCTGGGCCGGTGAGGAAGGTTTTGCGCTGGCCGAGGAAGGGAGCGTTCGGAGTCGCGCCTTCAGGCGGCTCGGGTGTTTGGAGTTCCGGCTTCAGCCGGTCCGGGGCGCGTAAATCCGGAACTCCGAACGGCCCGGTTGCGATTTGAGTACGGCGATGACGTGGCGGAGGAAGGCGAAGCGCGGGTCGGCGGGAAATTCCGCAGTCCGAGTTCCGCCTTCCGCGTTCAGATGGCTTGGGGTGGAGCGTTCAGACCTACGAGAGTGCAGACGGTCATCTCTTCCAAAGGACAGTTGGTCTTGCCCGCCTCGCTCCGACAACGCGACCGTTCCACGTCTCCGTGTGAATTGCCTCCGGTAAACATCCCAACACCCGCGTGAAGAGTGGGCTCCGCCTTACCAATCCAAACCCAGCTTCGCCAGTTCCGCGCGCAACTCGGGCAGATCCCACACTTGCAAGCGGCGCGCGTCCACGCTGACCGCGAGGCGCCGCCCGTTTGAACTGACGGCCAACGGAAGCATGCCCCCGGGCAACATCAACAAGGGCTTCAGCGAATGTGCGTCGTAGAGGCCCGTAGTACGCTGGTCCCGAGTCAACCACATCGCGCGACCGTCCGGCGCGTAGAGGATTCGGCTGGAGTTCGTCAATGTGCGCTTTCGGTCCCAGTTGGGGGTGCTGTAAAATTCCGTGCCCCAGCGTGAGGCGACGGCCACTTCGTCACCGTGTGGAGAGAACTCGAAACTATTGATGTTGGCCGGATGGGTCAGTTTGGTGACGCCTTCCAACTGCGGCAGGCGATAAACGTGCAGCGAGGCGGAGAACGGACGAAAGATGCCCAGCCAAATTCCATCCGGTGAGGCCCCGTTGATTCCTTGAGATGTCGGCACCCAGCCATTCGAGCCGGTCTCAATGGCGTTCAGCGGAAGTAGCAGGGAGCCATTTGCGGCGGTGAGCACGACGGAATTCGACACAAGCGCAAGAGAAGTGAAGCCTTCGGGTCGTCGGAGCGGAAGTCGCTCCAGTCCGGGCGGGGTGGTCGAATTGGCGCCTGGCGTTAGTCGCCAACGAAAGCATTGGTTGGCTCCTTCTTTGGCGCGGCTGCCGAACAACTCTCTCCCATCTGACGTGAAGAAACAGCGGGTCTCAAAAGCTTCGTCGACGAGCGCGCCCGAAGTGTTAACTGAAAGATCCCAGATACCCGCGCGCTGGTCTGCGGACGCCGCCAGCCAGCGTCCATCAGAAGAAATTCCGGCATAGCGCAATCGTGAGCCAAGGTCTTCCGAAAATTCGCGATGCGCTGCGGGCCGTTCAAAGGTGTGCAACTGGATCCCGGACGGAGTCATCACGGCGCACTGGCCACCGTCGTTCCGAAATTGGAGGGCATAACTATCCAGACCGATGGTGAACACTCGCCGCATTCCCAACGCGTCCCAACAAATCAACTCACGTTCCCAACCGCCCGTGATCAGATACCGACCGTCCGGACTGAAGGCCGTCGTTGCCGCCTCCGCTTTATGCTGGCCGAAAATCCGTGTTTCGCCGGTGTGGGCGTCAATCCGGTGGATGGCGCCGCCGATATCTGACGCGGCGATCCAGCCCCCGCTGGGATGCCAATCGAGTGACATGATTCCCTTCGGGAGAACAGGCGAAGCTAACACCGTCAATTCCGCAGCGGTGTGGATGGAAATGCCCGATCCATCGGGACGCTCGTAAGAGGCTGCGACGAGGCCGCCGTCCGGCGAATAAGCGAGGTATTCCGGCGTAGCATCGAATTTCCGGCGGGTCGTCTTTTGGCCGTTTTCTAAGTCCCAAACCACGATCCAACCATTGGCGCTACCGGTGAGAAGCTGCGGCCGGTATGGATGAAATGACCAGGCGCTCCACCGCACGTCGGGCACCAGCAGCACCCGTCGAGCGTCGGGCAATTCCCAGACTTCGAGATCAGCGATGGAGCCCGTCGGATCGAGGTCGCGCTTGACGGCGAGGAAACGGCCGTTCGCACTCCAACGGGCGTTGTGGGCCACTCGGTTGGTGCTGGCGGGCAGAGCGGCGACGAGTCGATCGCCCGACGTGGTGTAAATCTCAACGGGCCCGCGTCCGCGGCACAGAGCCATGCGCTCAAAGGTTGGGTCCAATTGCCTGATCGTGAATTCAGATCCATTCGACAATTCACGCTCGAATCGCAAGTCCGGCAACGCGAGTGCCGCAAAAACTTCGCGCCGCAGTTCGACCGAATTGGAAATGGCCGCCGCCCGGCGGATGGCGTCGAGCGCCCGGACGCGCTGCCCGAGTTCGCCGCTGCGTACCGTGGCACGGGCCTGTTCGAGCAACGATGTGTACAACTGTTGCCGGGATTCGCGTTCGGCGCTCTCGGCGCGAACCAGAGATTTTTGCGCCTGCTCGAGGAGCTTGGCCTCTTTGGCATGGCCATCCGCCGCCACCTTCGCGCGCCAGTTCGCCAGCAGGGCGATCGTCAGCGCCAGCGCGACGCTGATTCCCGCCGCCCATCCGATTCGCCGCCAGCGCCGCACTCGCTGCTCCAACGCGTGTAGGTGGCGGACGCTCTGCCCGCTTTGGAGCAGGGCGAGGTCGGCCTGCATTTCCTCCGCGCTTTGGTAGCGACGCTCTTTGGCTCCCTCGCACGCCTTCAGCACGACTTCGTGAAACTCGAGCGACTCAGGGCCGGCCTCTTTCGCAAACCATTCCGGCGGCGTTTTGGGAAACTGCTCCGGCGGATGGCCCGTGGACGCTTCATAGAGAACCATGCCGAGCGCGTAAAGGTCAGCGGCGATGGATCCAGGACCTTCGGGC
>DLVS01000178.1 GCA_003445095.1 Verrucomicrobiales bacterium | reverse complement strand
TGAACCACATTCCCCTCTGCGTCTTCAGTTCCCGCCCGCAAGGTGACCAGACGCCCCTCGCCTCCCACGCGGTTGGGCGAAAGCTGGACGACACCGCCCGCGCTGGCGATGATGTCGCCTTGCGGCGTTTCGACGGTAATGTTGCCGACCGGATTGAGCGAAGCTGGGAAGGAGGGATCCATCGGAGGCGGGAACGTGCGCGCGCGAATCCCGCTGCCGCGAATCGTTGGCGCGTAGGTCAGAATCTGCCGGGTGAGCGGATCGACCACGATTTTTTCCACCACCGCGACGCCGCTTCCGCCCGTGCCGGCATCGACATTACCTTCCAAGGAGCGCACCACCACGTTGCCGCCGTCATATGCTGCGATGCGTGAGCCGTTCACGTTGATGTCGCCGCGTGCCACCACGATGACGTCGCTGGGATCCACCGTGAAAATGCCGCGCGCCCGAGTGTCGTTGCCGGTGAAATCGCGCGAACCGACGTTCACTGAACCTCCGGCGTAAACATTCACACTGCCGCCATTCAACGACGAGATGGTCGTGGAGAACATGTCCAGATCGCCCCCGAGCGTGACGGCAAGGTCGGCTCCGCGAGTGAAGTATTTGGCCAACGCCGAGTTGCCGCGCGGGCCCTGCGAAACGATGCCCACGGTGGCGCCCAGATCGAGGTTTTGGGCGGTGATCTCGAAGCGGCCGCCGCCGCCCAACCGGTAGCCGGTGTCCGGATTCAGGGGGATATCCTGGCTGGCGACATACAGTTGATGAGCGACCTGGGGACTTAAGAACTGAACAATTTGTGTTACGGGCTCGCCGTTGGGCGCGAGGATCGGGATTCCATTTTGGTCGAAGACTCGCACCGGAAGCTGGGAGAGGATGCGCTCCTGGTCGCCGGTCATGCGTCCGCGAAACGTCAGGGTCTGCCGGTCGTACTCGAAAAGACCCACAATGCCCGCGAGGTCACCCGTCAGGGGCGGATACGCTAAATCGAGCAGCGACCAATCGGGCTCAGTCGCTAGCGGTACGGAGGTGAACTCGTTTCGGTTCAGAATGTCGCCTGCGACCTGGATGCGAGTGACGTCGTCGGCGCGAAGGTTTTGGCCATCAAAGCGGGTGTTGATCAGGTCGCCGCCGACCTTGATCTCAGCGCGTTTGGGAACCCCCAAGAGGATGCTGCTGAAATCACCCGCGATATCGAGGTTGATGGCCTCAGGATCGTGGAGATGAACCGGAGTGCGGGCGTGGTCGTTGAGTCCGAAATCACCTACGCTCCGGTACTGGCGCCGGTCGCTATCGGAAACGATCAGTTGTACCAAATCGCCGGGCTTCGTGCCGATGAGCGACCCGGTGGTTTGAATCTGCAGGTTCCCCGTCGGCGACGGGAACAGGGTCACATCGTTTCCAAGAATTACCCCACCGCTGCCGGCCACGATTTCCAACCGACCCGGGTACAAGGGAGTAAGGCTGCGGGAGAAATCATCGTCGTATCGCGGCAACGCGCTGCCGCGCAATTGCACCGAATTCCCCGCCGCCAACTTCACAAACGCGTCGGCAGAATAGTCGAACCAGTGCCGCGTGGGCGAGGACGCAAAACCGACGTTATTGAACACTCCATTGGGATTGCGCACTTCCTGCAATAGCACGTCCGTGCCCGCGGCAACTTCCCAACCCCCGCGGACCAAACTGAGTGCTAGCAGCCGCGACTCGGTGCCAGCGTTGCGTCCGGCGCTGACCATGCCGACGCCATTGGCCACGACGAAGTGTCCGGAAATGTCGCGACCCGAAATGAGCGTAACGTTGCCGGCATTCTCCACTTGCGGAGTGTTGGGATTATCGCGCCCGAAAGCGCCGCTGCCGGCGTCGGTTTGCACTCCGCCAGGAAGCGGCAGGTAACTAATGATATCAGATCGGAAGAGCATGGTGACATCGCCGCCGGCCGCGGTGCTGATGCCTCCCAGGTTGGGATCGACTTCGTAGCCCGCGGGTCGGAAGAGATAGCCGGCATTGCGATTGCCGCTGTTCACATTGCCGGCAAGGGCGTGGACGCTGATGTCTCCTCCCCCGACCGTGCGAATAAACCCCGCCGCGACAGTCACATTGTTCCCCGCCAGCAAACTCAGACTTCCGTCCTTGGCTTCGATGGACCCCGTCCCAGACAGCGAAATGTTGCCCACTCCCGCTTGCACCAATCCAGGAGCGGAGAAGTCACGTCCGGCTTGAAGCGAGATGGACCAACCCTCGCCGGCGACCAGACTGGCGCCGTTTCCGATGGTGATATTGTTGCCCGCTTCCAACGTGAGCAGACTTCCGGGACTGCTCACGCCGGTGGATGCCGCCAAGTCCCAGAGCGTATTGGCCGTGAGCTGGATGTTGCGAGTCGCTTGGAGCGTAATCTGCGAGAAGCCGACGAAAGCCGTATTCACGTCGAGCGTGAGGGTCGTGGGTGGATCACCGGCGCCCACCGTGCCGGATCCAGCCGAACCGTTGCCCGTGGTGTTTAAAAGGATATCCGTCGGATCGATCAGCAGTTGACCGCCGCGGCCGCCGGGGCCGGCGTGTCCATCGATGGTCGCCTCAATCTTTGGTAGAGCGACGGCTGAAACCTCGGCCAATCCCCCGTTGCCGTGAGGCCCTCCGCCAGAAACATCGATCACCGCCGAAGCGGAGTCTTGATAGCTCCCCGCGGACTTGATCTCGATTCGGCCGCCATTGCCGGTGTCGCCCGAAGCTCGCGTGACCGACCCTTCGGCCAAAGTGATCGATTCGGAGGCGAGCAACTCGATCACGCCATTGCGTTCGCGCACTGAGTTGGCTTGGACCAGGCCAGACTGGTTAACCACTTCGGCGTGCAGGGCAATGGCGCCGGCGTCGGCCACGATCCGCCCGGAGTTGTTGACCGAACCTGCCGGCAACCGAACCGTCGAAGCCAACGCCAACCCATCGGGGCGGTTGCTGAGCAACACTTCTTGCTGGGCCAGCAAACCGACTTGGCCTTCGGGCGCCGAAATCGAGCCATGATTTTCGATATGCTCGGCGATGAGGAACAAGGAGCCCCCGCGGCTCGAGTTCAGTTGACCGTAATTGACAATTTTCGCCTGCGGCGGCGCGCCGGTAAATTGCCAGAACAGACCGGCAGCGGTGTCGGCCGGAGCCACGGCCGTGGAGGCCACGAAGCCGGCGGCATCGACCCGCGCGTCGGGTCCGAAATAGAACCCGGACTGGTTCATGAGCACCACGATCCCGTTGGCTTCCAAACTGCCGAAGATCTGCGACGGGTTCTGATCCTGAATTTGATTCCAAACGACGGACGCCGGATTCGGTTGGATAAAGCGGGTGGTTTCGCCCGGAGCGATATTGAAGCTCTGCCAATTTAGGACGGCTTGGTGCGATGCGGTAACGTTGAGTTGCGAGCCCGAAAGGCTGGCGGTGGCGCTGCCGCTTTGAACGCTCAGCCCCTGCGGATTGGCCTGGACGACCCAGGGGGTTAGTGCCGCCGCCAAAAGAACGCCGCGCGTTTCGGGTTCCGTAAGTTTTCGTCGTTTCATCAGAACTGTCCTCCCAAAGTGAAATAAGTGCGGGCCGTACCGGCCGTGCTGTTCACCGAATCTAGCAGAGGCCACCCCACCGTGATCCGGACATCCACGCGATTGTTGATATTGGCCGACACTCCAAACCCGGTTCCCCACAGCGTGTTGTATGCGTCCACGAAGTCCGGCGCCTCGTAGAGGAAACGTTGCCCCACATCCATGAAAACCGAAGCCCGAAGCCACACCGGCACTTCCGCGTTCCCAATTGACACGGGTTCCATCAGGAACGGCGTGCGGAGTTCCACACTGGCGAACCAACCCGCGTCGCCATACTCATCGCCGTCGTAATAGCCGCGAACGCTGCGAATCCCGCCCAAAGCAAATTGTTCGTTGTTGATCACGGGGCCGGTCGTGGCCTGGCCGTTGCCACGCGCCAAAAGAGACCAGTTTTTTCCGAACGTGCGATCCCAGCTCACCGCCGTGGTGAACTTCCCCCACTCGGACTGAGCGTCCGGCGAATACGCCAACGCCCGAAAATCCGCAGAGTTGCCTACAAAGTTGCCGCTTACCGTCGCGTTGGCGGTGAACACGCTATTGGTTGCTCGATGGGAGTAATCCACGGCCAGGCTCAGCGGCAAATAACCCACGTCGTTGTACCGGGTGGGTTGCGGCGATGACTCCACCCAGTTGGTGGTGATCGTGCCGCCGGAGGGCGTCGTATAGGTCTCGGTGAAGAAGAAGTTGTTCGTGTTGAAGCTTTCGACCGAATAATATTTGAAATCAGGACCGGCCGAGAAGTTTAGGACGGAAGTTTGGTCCATCGTGCGCGGAAAATTGACCCGGCCACCTACCGCGGCGTTGTCGGTGTCGTTCCGTCCAGTGTCTTGCGAAACAATCCGGAGGTCGGGCTGATCCACCACCACAATCGCCGGTCCGTATTGAACTCCGGTGTCATCGGAGGAAGCGCTGCCGTAGATCGTCAGCTCCGATTGGCCGGCCGACGGAGGCAGGCGGAACTGCCGGGTGGCTTCGTCATAGCCAAACTGCGTCGCACCCGAGATTTGTTCGGCCACCGATGCCGGCGGGCCGAAGGGCATCCGGTAATAGGCGCCGAAGTTTGCCACCAAGGGGCGGTTCAGCAAAAAGTCGGGTTGGGGCAAAGGGTTCTTATACGTCTGAGGGCTGAAGCCGTAGGAAACACCCACTTGATGTTCGAGCTGCCACAGGTTGTTGTAATTGGCCGAAGTGTTAATTCGCCAATCCGGCGTTCCTGGAGTCGAGTAGTTGTTGAGATCGAAACGTCCATGCAGCGGGAGGCGGTCTTTCACTCGCAAGGTCAAGGCGCTGGTGCCGGGCTCCGGGCCAGGGCCAAGGACGGGATAGATCTGGCGATCACGGTTCTGGTTGGCCAGGTCGAGCTCCTGCTGAAAGATGCGGCTATTGAGCACCTCGTTCGTCTTCAGACTCGGCAAGGCCCGCCTCACATTGTTGGAACTGAAGTATTCATTGCCGCTAATTTGGACATCCACGAGCAGCCCTTCGGTGACGCGAACTTTGACGACTGCGTTCGTGAGTTGCTGTTGTGGCAACCCCACCGAAACCGTGGCGTAACCGCGTTCGCGATAGGCTAGTTGCAGTTCGCCGAGCGCCTTTTGGATTTGGGGCAAGGTGACTTCCGCTCCCGTGGCATTGGTCAGGATCGAATCGATGAATTCGGGTGAAAGGAGCGAATTACCCAGAATCTCATAGTGGCGAACCTCGAAGGTCGCCGGCTTGGGCGGGGAAGTCGCTTCAAGGGCCGCCGGCTTAGGTGCCCTGGCGGCCAAGAGATTTTCTCGGACCTCAATGGTGACCAGGCCGCCGGAGACAATTTGCCGTGGCGCTTCGATCACTACCGATGGGTGGCCACGGTCCCGATAAGCCTGCTGCAACTGACGGAGAGTTTGGGTGAGCTCATCCGGCGTTACCGCCGGTCCGACCGCCCGCTGAAGAATCGAATCGGCCACTTCGGGCGCCAGCACTGTATTGCCCTTCAGTTCGAAGCGCCGGATGTCAAAGGTGGGACCTGGGCTCGCGCCTGAGGCCGGGGATTGGTTGACGCGAACCGTGACCGTTCCGGAGCGCAACTCCTGCCGCGGAAGGCTTACCGTCAGATTGGTGTGTCCCGCTGCTTTATAAGCGCGCTGCAGCCGAACCAACGCGGCGCGGATCTGGGGCAGGCTCACTCGTTCGCCCACCGCCTCCGCCATCGCTTCGTTCACCGTCGGCGGATCCAACACCGGACCACCCTCGACTTCAAATCGCTCGATCCGAAAAGTCGCTTGAGGGGCCGACGGCGCCGGCGCGTTACCGAGTGCCGGAAGCGCGCAGAGGAACAGCCAAAAACAAGCCTTAGCTAAAAAGCAAAACCCCGCGACCGCGCGTCCTGCGGACGCGTAGTCACACTCCAAACGTATGGTGGTGTGCCGCGGTGGGATCAATGGATGGTCTCCGATGGTTATTCGATGGGAGCGACCGGAGCGCCGTCAGCCACGCGTTCCACTTTCATTTTGCTCAACGGGATGGAAAACGCTGAGGTTTGCAGTTCGACATCGATCGCCCCGACAAGGGCATCACGGAACGCACGCACGTTGGCCGACGCAGTGGTCCGATTGAAGATGTGTTCGTAAACCCAGAGGCTGTATTGTCCGTTGATGACTGGGCCGAAATCGTTGGCGGTATTATTGAAGGTTCCATTCACTGGGAGGTTTCCGTTGTAATGGAGCACGTTCGCTCCACCATTCACTCCGAAGGCATCCAGCGTCACCAAAAAGCTAATCGCGGGCCCGGCCGTGTTGAGCAGAGCTTGAATCTGTGGCGCGGTGCGTCCGGTCGGATCAATCACATACGAGGAGCTAGTCGCATCCCAGGAGTATGAAATCGGTGATCCGTTAAAGACCGCGTCCTTGAACAACACAACTCGCTGACCGGCCGTTGGGTCGCGATTAATGAAGTATATAGAGTCCACGTCATTGGTGTCGCTGGTAAAGAACCAAGCCGGCAGGGCGCCGTTCGCTGCGAGAGTCCGCAATTGATGCGAAGTAACATTGGTAATCGACGTGTCGGCTGTGGTGCTGCGAACCAAGGTGATGGGGGTGACGCCGAAGCGGGCGTCTTCCAAAGTTGGCATCGTAAAGACAGTGGAACGTTGGAAAACCGAAGAGAGCGCCAGGTCGGCCTTCAAGGGAATCGTGTTCGTGTCGCCGGGAGTAACGCTCGCCAAGAATAACGCTGAGCGATCTTGGGTCAGGTCTTGGATCCCTGCGACCGCGCCGTTGTAAAAGGCTCTAATCGTCACGGTCTGATCGCCAAAAAGCTCGGGAATGGTTCCGGTCCAGTTGACCTTCAGTTGCGATGACGTCGTCGGACCGTCGGCCGGGTTTTGAGATTGAAGATTGGCGCCGTAGAGCGCGCGAATCGACCGGTAAGCCGTGTCACGAAACGCGACCGCTCCTGAGATATTGATTTCAACCTGGGCATTGGCGGTCGCAAGCGAGATCGCCCCGAGGGCCGCCCA
>DLVS01000614.1 GCA_003445095.1 Verrucomicrobiales bacterium | reverse complement strand
GCGCATGACGCATGGCGCGATAATCTTGTGCCGAAACCTCCACTGGGAGCAACGCCGAGCGCGGTTTGAATCGATTGGATTCACACCTTCAATCGCGTGACTTCTCGTGGCCGCGATCCACCCACCACCCAAACCACACTACCAGCGTGATGAAGGCCAGGGAAGTTCCGGCCATCGCCGCAATCGACGGCGGTGCCGAACTCGATGCCTGCCCCCTGATGGTCATAATGAGAACCACCGTCATCCCCGCGATCAGAGCAACTTTTCTGCACCCGTGGAGCGGTTGTGTTTTTAGGAACACCCATAGACCCGAACCCACGAGGGCGATTTCCACGCCCCAGGCGAGCGGGAGGATTCTCCATAGGCCGAAGCCCAGCAGCCTTGAGCCGTGTCCCATTACCGGTAGCTCGGGACCGTGAACCAACCAGTCCAAAACGAAGTGCGAAAACACGGCCGCCGCCAAGACGAGCGCGTTCACCAGCCGCCGCGAAGAGCGGCTCCAAATTACCCAGCCCACGACCAACATTGCGATCGACCAGGCCAAACTCGCCGCCAGGCCATGCGAGTAGGGAAAGTCAAAAGTGACGTCCGCCATGTTCCGTAGATTCTTCGGCACATTTACGGATTCCACTCGGACCAGGACAAACGACCAGAGCAGGATATCCAACAGCATCGCGCCGAAAAACAACCATCCGAGACTGACGTTTCGTCCGACCCGTTTCAGCATCAGCCCCGCGCCTAGATGCCCGGCAAACACGCACGGGAGCCTATCACTCCGGTCGTCTCGTGGCCATTCCGCGCGGTGGCTTCTACCGGAGCTGTTCAGTCGTTCAGGTAAGGCCCAGATCGCGTCATCTCCTCAAGCGGAAGAACCCACTAGAGTCTGTGATCGCGAGCAACACGGAATTGACGTCACCAATCGTGTTGACTTGGTTGGTAACCGAACTCCAACCGACCGCCGAAATATTCGTGGCAGATTCAAGACCATAGCCGACTGCACTCGCTGGCCACGATAATTGAATCGTCGCGGCGTCCACGCGGACAAGATTGAGAACCGGCGGCGGAAGGCTGGCATCAACCACGGTCAGGCTAACCAATGCGAAGTCCACGTACAGCGTCATTTTGTACGCGTCGTACCCGGATAGTTCCGGTGTGTTGTACGTGAACCGGTTGCCCGCAATACCGGTAGCATCATAGGTGAACGGATCAGAAACGCCGTCTTCCCCGTTCAGCATCGGCATGATCTCCCAAGCACCGCCTGCGCCGGCCGTGTTGGCGAGCAACTGGGCAGTAAATGATTCGATGGCAAACGGGAGGCGGTCCTCGCGAGTGAGCTCAATTCGCGCACTACTGAGGACTGGGCCGGTGGTCACGGCTTGAGCCTCCATTCCTTCCGGCCAAGGTATTCGGATATAACGACCGACAGGATTGGTTAACCCGATTCCGCCGGTGAACAGCTTGTCCCGCGTCACCTTAAACAAATACCCTTCACTACTGATCGTGTCCCAGGTGGTTCCCGAAACGACCAGGTTCGTCGTCTGTGAAATGTCAAAGAAGACGGTGGTAACGGCCCGGGTGGCGACTGACTGGAGTATGCCCACTACTGTCGCCGCCATGACCAGCGTCGACAACCGTCGGCACGCAACTCTTGTTTTCATGTTTCGGATAAAACCGTCACTTCAACATGACTTTCCACAACGGGCAGGTTCGTAGCGTTATTTGGCTAGGTTGAATCATAAATTGGCCCAGCGCTCGTGCATGGAAATCGACCCGGCGAATCCCCCCAACCTCAGCGTATCTGCTGACTCTCTTCAGCCCTCGCTGTCGTCCCTCAGGTTCCGAATACCTGACGCCTGCGCCGTATCGATGCCGTCAAGTTTCCGATTTTTGACAGGATTTACGGGACGAGGAACAGGGAAGGACACCGAAGCTGCCACTCTCCGGGCAGTGCTGGATTGGCGCTTCCTGGAATTAACCCGTCCCTGCAGTCCCAAGCCCCGGAATGTCCCAGAGGGCCTCAGCACAGCTACTCGGTGTTCCAGATTGATTGGGGTTGGGGACACCCATTGCGCGCAGGACAAGCCCGAATGGGTGTCCCTTGGTTTTCTCGCGGTTTCAGCCCAATAGTTCGCTCAATCGGGCACAAAACTCCCGTACCGGCAGGATGCGCACCGGCCCATCTTGTTGCACCGCCTCGCCATCAAAGACCGCATAGGCGCGTTGAATCGCGTTCCGCTCAATGAGCTCCTTCAGCACCGCGCCGTGTTCGGATCGCCAACGGGCAGAGGACTTCACTTCGATCCCCACGGTAGTTTCCGGCCCGCGCCAAATGAAATCCACCTCGGCTCCGGCACCCGTGCGGTAATAACTGAGTTCGCCACCTCGATTGTGGATGGCCAGATGGGCCCGTAGCTCGTGCAAGACCCACGTTTCGAGAAGCGGGCCGCGCTCGGCGTCAGACAAGGACGCGCGTTGGCGGCCGGCCGCCGCTCGGGCGACTCCGGGATCGAAGAAGTAAAACTTCGGTGCCGCCCGTTCACGCACCTTCAGCCGCGGTTGCCAGGCCGGCAGCCAGAAGCCGATCAACGTGTCCGCTAACACGTCGAAGTACCGTTGAACCGTGATCCGAGCCACCGCAGCTTCAGACGCGACATTAGTGAGATTGACCACCTGACTGTTAAACAATCCGGCGACCCTCAAGAACCGCGAAAACGACGCCAGATCTCGCACTAAAGCCTCCTGTTGGATTTCCTCCCGCAGGTAGTTAGCGGCGTACGCCTCCAGGAGGTCCACCGCGTTGGCCGGATGAGCCCGCGCGGCGGGCAGCAGACCCAGGGTGAGGATGTCGTTCACTGGCAGCTCGGCGTTGAGTTCATTCCAGGTGAGCGGAAAGAAGGCGCGATTGATGGCGCGTCCGGCGAGCAGGTTGACGTCGAGACGCCTGAGCTTGCGGGCGCTCGATCCACAGAGCGCGAACCGCCAACGGTCGCCGAACCGGGCGATCAACGAATGGACTTCGTTTAGCAACGCCGGCACCCGCTGAACCTCGTCCACGACGATCCAGCCGCCTTCGGCCAGTCCTTCCACCTCACGCCGGAAGGCCGCCGGCTCCGACAACAGTCGGACGTACACTTCAGTGTGGAGCAGATCATACCAGCGAGCGTCCGGGAACACGTGGCGCAGCCAGGTGGACTTGCCGGTGCCTCGGGGTCCGAGAAGAAAAAACGAGGTGTCCGGCACCCTGAGGAGGCGCGTAAACATCGTGGTTAATTTGCACGACATTTTGACCACTAGGTAGTCAAAATATTTCAATATCTAAGGATGAACGATTTAGGACGGAGCCCTGTTGCTTCTCTAGGGATCGGGAGGCGACCGCCATCGATGGGACCACTACCGGAGGGACCGGGATCTTAGACGGATTGGGATTCGAGATTAGCGAAGGCCGCCAGTGATCAGGCTGGCTCGAGTGGTTGCGTTCGCCAGTGCGGCCGACGGTTCCCGCAACGCCCAGCGGGACCAAGAAATCGAACCCACCTGGTGTGGCGACTTTCAACGGTTGCAGGCGCTGATCGGAGCCGAGGGATTCGCGCCGACGCTTCAACACGCCGCTCCCGCCGGGGGGAAGCGCCGCTCAAAGTCATCTCGACACCCGGGGTCACAGAAGACGACCGTCGGCGCGCGCCCACCGCGCATCCACGAACTCGATCCGCTGGAATCAATGCACGGACTTCGCTCCTACACTTCTTGACCGCCACGACGACCCAATACTCGTCGCTCATCAACTTATCTCCGTGATCAACGTTGGGGACTAATCGAACGCCTTTCGGGTCCACGACCAAGTCCAGATACTCCAGCGGAATCTGCCTCGGCAAGTCGGGGACACGTTCCGCGACATTCACAACTTGGAATTCTCCCTCACACCTCCTGACCAGACTTCAGTTTCGAGCAGTACCATCAACGATCTGTCGAGCTTGAGGCAGCGCTGAGACTCCCGCGGGTTCGACAAGAGGGTTTGACGCCCGGTCATCACTCAATACCCTGGCGGCGATTCAACCCATGTTAGCCGCCACGACCGCCTCGACGATCAAGGTCAGCATTCCCACGCCGCTGCGTAAGTATTCCGCGGGCGCGTCGGAGCTAATGCTCCCGGCGACGAACGTACGTAAGGTTTTGGCGGAGCTGGAGCAGCGTTATCCAGCGCTGCAGCGGAACATTTGCGACGAAACCGGAGCCGTCCGGCGGCACATCAATCTTTTCGTAAACACAAATCACATGCGCGATTGCAATGGACTCGATACGTCGCTCCAGCCGGGCGACGTGGTCACCATTATGACCGCAGTTTCAGGAGGTTAGATTATGAGCGACCGAGTCGTCATTTGTATCGGAACCAAGAAAGGGCTGTTCACCGCGGAGTCGTCGAAGACCCGCCGCGGCTTCACGTTGCGTGGCCCCTTTAGCCCCGGCGTGGCGGTTTACTCCGCGCTGATTGATACCCGCGGCACACCGCGACTTTATGCGTCGAGCTGCAATCCTTTCTTCGGCATGAAGGTGCTGCGCTCGACCGACCTCGGCAAAAGCTTCAAGGAAACGAAGGCAGCGCCCGCCTTTCCCAAGGAAGACGGCCGTGCGCTGGCCAACATCTGGTCGCTCGAACCAGGCAAGGATAAGAAGGAGCTGTTGTGCGGCGTCGAGCCGGCGTCACTCTTCAAGAGCCGCGACGGGGGCGATTCTTGGGAATTGGTTCCCGGCATCAGCAACCACGAACACGCTCGAAAATGGCAACCGGGCAACGGCGGATTGTGCATGCACACCATTCTGCGCGACGGAAACCGCGTGCATCTAGGTATCTCCACCGGCGGTCACTACCTGAGTGAGGATGGCGGCGAAACCTTTGCCGCCGCGAACAAAGGAGTTGGGGCGGGGTTTACACCCGACCCCTTTCCCGAATTCGGCCAGTGCGTCCACAAGATCGCGGGCCACAAGGACGCCCCCGGCCGGCTCTATATGCAGAACCACGGTGGCTGGGCCGAATGGGATGGACCGGGCGGACGACGACCGGACATCGGCGTCCTGCGAAGCGACGACCACGGTCACACCTGGCGCTCGATTGCCAAAGGATTGCCGTCCGATTTCGGATTCCCCATCGTCGTGCATCCGCATGATCCCGACGTGATTTACGTCGTCCCGCTGGAGCCCGCCACTCGCACTTGTCCGGGCGGCGTACCGGCCGTCTGGCGCAGCGAAAACGGCGGCGGCTCGTGGAAAAAGCTGACCCAAGGGCTGCCGAAGAAAGAGAGCTACTTCACCGTACTGCGCGACGCGATGGACATCGACGAGCTGACATCGCCAGCCCTCTACTTCGGGACGACCACTGGACAGCTCTGGATCGGCCGCGATGGCGGCGAGAAGTGGGAATGCCTGTTCGACGCGCTCCCGCCGGTCCACTGCGTAAAGGTTGCAGTCGTGTGAGGTGTTGGGGCGTTGCCAGGCAATGCCTGCCTTGAACCTGGAACTGATGTCCAGGAGAGTCTCTCCCGGCATACTGGAAGCGGATACGACCCAACGAAGCCACGGCCTGCGGCCACCAACTGGTCAGTGAGTCTTCGAAGAACCGTCACCGTTTTGCCGACTTAAGGGGAGCACACTTCTTCATGGTGTGGGCCGCCACAAAATCGTGAGGCAGGCCACGTCCACTCGGTGAGATTTCGGCCGCGTTCGGCAGACGAGGGGCGTCTATCCACCATGGGCAACTACGGGCCACACGCGCTGTCCAAAAGGTGACGCCAATTCAGCGATTTGATAAACTCATTCGCTCAAAGCCTTGGTGGCCGCCCGCTTTCTCGGAGCGGGATCGTCCACGACATTGCGTCCCCGATTAGAATCGCGCGCCTCAAGAAAACTATGAAACCGACGACCGCAGATAGCAGCTCGCCGCCCAGACCTTTCCTCGTCAGAGGACGCATGCCCTGGGCCGCCGGAGCCGCCGTGCTCGTAGTTGGGATTCTCGCGGCGAGCTGCGCGCTGTTGCACCAAGAGACGCTGGAAACCACCTCGTTGCTGCAGTCGATCTCGGGCAAGGGTAAGTCAAGCGGGACTAACGCGATGGTGGCGTTGCAGGGTAAGGTCATGCGCGAAGCCGATCAATACGTGGCCGCGATCGCCCAGGCCACTGACGACTTCCGAGCTCAGGTGGGAACAATAGAGGCCCGCGACGCCGCGCAGCAATGGAAGCTCAACGAGGCCACGGTTGCGTACGTCAACGCCACCGGGGAAAACCCGGTCGTCAACGCGGTGGGCATGGTGGTTTTAGCTTCGCTGTCTCGGATGGTGGTCGAGGATTACTGGGTCGGAAAAAAGTTTGGCGCTACCGCCCTTCCGCTGCTTGAGACCCAGCGGCGTCTGGAAACGAATGCCTGGACCCTGGTGGACGGCGTGTTGACACCGGAACAAAAAGAAGAGCTGCGCAATCTCATCCTTGTGGCCCGGGAGCGACAACCGGACTTGCGCTACGTGACGGTGATTCGATTGCCCGAACTGACCAGCACGCTGAGCCAAGTTCCCATTGAAGGGCAGAGCCGGAAACCAGGAAGTCTGTTCAGCCTCCTTTACCTCAATCCTCTGGCAGGCCTCGACCCAACCACCCAAGCGATTCAGCAAAGCCGCATCCTGGCGCAGCGCGCGATGTATTACGTGGAGCGTGCCCCGATGTTGCTTGGCTGGCAGGTGGAGCTGACGACCTATCAATTGGCGGCTCAGCCGGAGACCCAAGGAGTGTTGTCCGACGTGGATGCCGTGGCGAAGTCTGCGACAGTTTTCGCGAAGACGGCCGAAGGCTTGCCCCAGCTCGTGAGCGACCAGCGACAAGCTGCCATCGACCAACTTTTCGCCGGCATCGCTGCGGAGCGCACCAACCTCCTCGCCGCGCTGAACGCGCAGGAAGGGCAACTTCGCCAACTCTTGCCGCCGATGCGCGAGACCATGGCCGCGGGCGGCGACATGGCCAATTCGGTCAAAGGCGCCGTGACCTCTCTTGATGCATTCGTCCGCTACGTTTCGCCGCCGGAAACGAACAAAACGGTCTCGGCCACGAACGCCAAGCCGTTTGACGTCCTAGACTATGGCCAAGCCGCCAGCCAAATCGGAGTCGCCGCACAACAGCTCAACCAGTTGCTCAGTGCGGTCAACCAGAGCCTTCCGCAGGCGAACATTCTGGGCCAGCAAACGGTCGCGGAAGCGCGGGCGCTCTTGAACCACGCCTTTCGTCTCACTCTTTTGCTGATTGTCGTCGCGGGAATCGTGGCCGTGCTGGTCGTGTGGACCTGCCGGAGGCTTTTACCGACCCAAGTCGCGAGAGGTCTCGACACACGATCGGTTTAAGCGAAAACTACCGTCGTTTGAGGCCATCCTTCGCCAGGGAATGCTTGGAAAAGCTTTCGTGATGAACGCGACCAATCGGCCGGAGGTGGTAACCTCATTTCTCGGAGCACTCGCACCCGTATGCGCGGCGAAATCATTCGCGGAGCGACGGCCCAGCGGGCGGAGACTTCGCTGGAACCGGAAACGCCCTTGGCCAGTGCTGGCCGCGAGACGAACCCGACTAAGCCGCGAACTTGAATGACCGCAGCAATCAAGCTTTCAGTTCCCATCAGCCAAATTTAGCCTCAATCCGTAATTCATGAAATTGACATCCTCCAGCACCACCCTCCTCCGGTCCGGAATCGGCTTAACCCTCGCCGCCCCCGTTTCACTACTCGCGGCCGGAATCGAACTGTACGAAATAGCCACACCTGACGTCGGCCTAGCCTCGGCAGGGTATGCGTCGCGGGCGCAGGACGCGTCCACCGTGTTTAAGAATCCGGCGGGCATGAATCTGCTCGTGGGGACACAAGTGCAAGCCGGACTCCAGCTCACTTACGGCGACGTGGAGTTTTCCCCGAATTCCGACACGTCCGCCCGCCTCGGAACCGAAAACGGCGGTAACGCGGTGGGTGCGCTACCGGCCCTCAGCCTTTTTTACGTGCAGGAGTTGGGCGAGAAATGGCGCGTTGGATTTGGAACGTTGTCGTACTTTGGCCTGCTGCAAAACTACGACGACAATTGGGTCGGGCGCTATTACGTGCAGGAAGGCGGCGTCGTGGGCGTCAGCCTAATGCCGACAATTAGTTACGAGGTGAACGACTGGCTGTCGGTGGGTGCCGGCCTCAACGCGATGTACGGTTATATGAAGAATGAGCTCGCGGTGAACAACCTCG
>DLVS01000115.1 GCA_003445095.1 Verrucomicrobiales bacterium | reverse complement strand
GGGCGTGCTCCCCATTTTCTACTCCATGGTTACGGCTTAGATCAGGTGCGGAGTGGACAGGTTGTGGCGGTCGGCATAAAAGCCGAGCCACCCGGCATGTCGCAAGGTCGCGGTCAGCTCTGGAGGGCCAGTGACTCTGCGCTCCCGGGCTTGGGGATAACTAGATGTCCCAGCTCCTGCGATATGAGCCTGACCGTTCCTTATCAACCGGCCGCAATTTTTAAGCGCTCCGGGTTCTCGCACATCGTCGTTTATTCCGCGATCATGGGTGGCCACGACCATCTGAAGTCTCAGCCGAGGCACCCGACGGTCGATTTCGTGTGCTTCACGGACAACCCTAGGCTCAACCACCCTCAGTGGAACGTGGTCCATATCAGTAACCAGGGTCTTCCAAATCGATTGAGCGCGAAACGGATGAAAATGTGTCCTGATCGGTGGGTGCGCCCGTGGACCCATTCGATCTGGATTGATGCCTCCGTTCAGATTAAAACGCCGGCCTTTTATGACGTTTGTGTGGCCGAGCTGCAGCGCTACGGCATCGCCATGTTTCGACACCCAGACCGCGATTGTATCTACGACGAAGCGGAGATTTCGATGTCGATGGCCAAATATGAGCCGCAGGCGATCGAACGTCAGATTCGGCGCCTGCGGTCCACTGGGTTTCCCGCGCACGCCGGGCTCTGGGCTTGTGGGATTATCGGCCGTCGATCCGGACACGCTTCCATCGCTGCGCTTGGTCGTGCCTGGCTCACGGAATGTTTCCGAAGTAGCCCGCAAGACCAGATTAGCCTGCCACCGTTGCTCAATGCGGTGGGACTCGATCCCGGGACAATTCCAGGGAACCTATGGTCGAACGATCTGATCGAAGTTCACCCTCACTTGTCCGACGAGTAGTCCGAAACTCATGACGTCACTTCCTTCCAGCGGTCAACCGAGACGGCGTGTTCATTTCTCTAAGAACTTCACGACCGCCTCAGTGCGGGTATGGGCGCCGAGTTTGTGGAAGACGTGTTTCAGATGGGTATGCACGGTCAGCGGACTGATCCCGAGTGAAGTGGCGATTTCTTTGTCGCGGAGCCCTCGCTGAATGCACGCCAGAATCTGCCGCTCGCGGGTCGTCAAGCCGCCGGCGGTCGCTGTTTCGGCCTCGAGTGTAAACAGATTCTGGAAATAGCGTCGCAGAGTTCGCGGGACCTCGGCGGGAACCAACTGGCCGGAAGAGAACGCCGCCGACAACGGCTCGAGCAGAGCCGTCAGACTGCGGCGCCGCAAAAAATATCCCGCATCGACGCCGGATACGGACGCAAAGATGTCATCGCTGGTGGGGTACAATCCGTAGCCAAAGACTAAGGACGCGTCGGCGGCCTGATTCCGGGCGGGTTTGAATCGGCCGGCGACAAAAGCGGGGGCGTAGCGATTAACGAGCAAGACGTCGAATTCGGTGCGGCGCCGGGGCTGGCCGAACCAGATTTGTTCGGACGGCCAACCCACGCAGGAAACTCCAGGAATCCTCCCCAGCCAATGAATGAGCGCGGCGCGAAATATCGAATCGGGTTCGATCAACGCGAGCCGGAGTCGATTGGTGCCGAGCGGAGCAACGAGGGTTGGTGCGTTGGTAGGCAGGGTAAATAGTGAAACGTACGTCCAAGCCATCGGGGCCTCCAACCAGGACACGGCGAGGGCGAATTCTCGCGGCAGCACGCTCCCGAGTCGCTCCCAGCCGCGCTCCGCTAGGTCAGCCGCGGCGGCCGCGGCGGAGTGGCGCGCGGCCAGCCCATCGGTGGTGCCCAGGGGGACGAACCAACGCATTGGTGGCTCTCCCAAAGCGACCGACCATTCGCGATTGCCGAGTTCGCGAAGACCGGCTCCGTATTTGCGACAAGTCAGTGACAACGGGCTCCCGCTGCCCGACTTGGGGTATTGCCCGGCGGCTACCTTCGGCTCAAGACTGCTCATGCTGGAAAATCACTTCGTCCTCTGTAGATTGACTTAACGTCAATGTCACGGTTTCGACTTCAAAGCAACACCGGCGGCGGCTCTGTTCTTTCCGGCACAGGCTACTCATGATTCTGAATCCACCAAAGTGTTCTAAACGTCGGTCCGGCTTCACCCTGATTGAGCTGCTCGTTGTGATCGCCATTATCGCGATCCTGGCGGCCATGCTGCTCCCGGCGTTATCCAAGGCGAAGGCCAAAGGACAGCACGCGTTCTGCATCAATAACCTTCGCCAAATAGGCATCGGCACCACGTTGTACGCCCAGGATAATCAAGATTACCTCCATTTTATGCGCGACAGCAGTGGGGAAGACGTGGTTTTGAACAATGGCCAGTGGTCCCTGAACCCTCGGGTCGAAACGCTGCTCGACTTGAACATCCCCGCGCAAGCCAAGCTGGCTTATTGGGGTTTGGCGTACATTAAGTACTTCGGCGGAACTCGGCGCACCTGGCGCTGCCCCACGGCAAGAACCGTCGACGAATGGCGCGAGACCGGACTGAGGTATCCGAGCGACTTCTGGCTCAATTCTAGCATGGGTCTGAATCAATACGCCGTTTTACGGCGAGGTTCATCGCCGGCCCGCGCCCAACGAATTTCCACCATGGCGAGCCCACAGACCACCGTGTTCGCGCAGGATTCGGCGGAGCAGAAGATGGAAGGCGAAGAGGATTCCCTGGGGCTATTTCCCAACTTCAAAGAGTGTCTCACTCAGTGGAAATACGGCCTCGCGGGACTCTATCCCGGCAAGAAGCTGGAGTTTGAATGGTTTCGGCACAACAAGCAGTGCGCCACGCTGTGGGTGCCGGGCAACGTGAGTTCGATCAAATATACTCCGGTAGGTGTTGATTACCGCTGGTACACCGGGGAAGTTCCGAACGACCAGCCGCGATTTTAGCAATTCCTGATTCCCTATGCGTCGTCCCCATTTTCTTCCGGCAGTCCTGAGCGTCACGCTCCTGGCGTTCGGTGGTTGCGGTAAGAGCGGTGAGGCGCCGCAGCCGGTGTCTTTGTCGGAAGCATCCGCTGGGGTTAAGTCGGCTTTTTCCACGGCGCCGGCTGGGTTGAAGGAGTCGGCGGAGGAAGCCGCGCAGGGCATTGCTGATGGGAATTACGCATCGGCGTTCGTGCAGCTCGACAATCTAGCTTCCCATCCCGAACTTACGCCAGAACAACGTCGGAGCCTCGCGGAGTCACAGATTACCGTGATGCAAAAACTCAGTGAGGCGGCAGCCCAAGGCGACGAAAGCGCCGCCAAAGCGCTCGAAATACATCGGGCACGCAAATGAACTGTGGAAGATTTTCCCGCCATAGGTGGTTCCGGCGTGGCCTCGAAGGCGAGCCGCTGCCCACCAACGTCGAATTTCGTACTACCTCCCTAAACTGTGTAGTCGTGCATCCAAAATCACTATGAAGATACCATATAAACATATGTTGAACTATCCACCAAAACACACCTGGTGGCCAGGTCTCGTGGGAGCGGCTCTGTTGAGCGGCTCCGCGGCTTTGGCCCAACAACCGGTCGG
Organism: Verrucomicrobiales bacterium; assembly: GCA_003445095.1. Taxonomy (GTDB): domain Bacteria; phylum Verrucomicrobiota; class Verrucomicrobiia; order Limisphaerales; family UBA9464; genus UBA9464. The sequence continues at coordinate 9,194 of DLVS01000115.1, read as the reverse complement.
TCAATGGGACTTCGAATCCGGTAACCTCAACGCCACGTTCGGCTCGGCCTTAATTGACAAGGCCGGCAGCGGTACGGCGTTTGGGACAACCACTTCGTTCGGGATTCCCGATATCGGTGGTCAGCCCGCCAAGGTCATGAAGTTTCCTGCCTCGGCTGATTCTGCGGGCGGCTATCATGCTGACTTCACTGCGCCGGCCAACGGCGGCGGAGCGCTGGTCAACGACTGGACGATGGTCATGGACGTGCTGTTCCCGGCCGCCTCTTCAGGAAAACTTCGGGCGTTGGTCGAGACTGACCTTGGGTCGTTGGGTGACACGGACGCCGATGTATTCGTGCGAGCCGACAATAAGGTGGGTTCCAAACAGGTCGGCTTTGGAAATGTGACCGCCGATACCTGGCACCGTCTTGCCATCGTGGTAGCGGTTACCTCTCCGCCCGATACGGCCGGCCAAGTCCGCCTCTACGTCGACGGAGCGCCGGTTGGCACAATTGGAGTCGCCAACCTGGTCGATCAGAAATACGCGCTGAATCAGGCGATCGAATTTTTTACTGACGACAGTGGGGACACCCAACTGGGGTATGTAAATAGCATCCAGTTGCGTGACGAAGCGCTCAGCAAAGGCCAGTTGGCCGCCTTAGGTGGGCCGACCGCGGCGGGCATACCGGCGGTGCTGCCGCCAGTTCCGTCGTTTGTCGAAAGCTGGATTCCTGCCGGCGAGTTCGCCAGCCGCGACACGGCCGTCGGTGCCGTGATCGATGTCGGCAGCACGACCATCCAGGACGCATCGATTAGTCTGACGCTCGACGGACAGGTGCTGCCGAACCCGGATATCGTGCGGAGCGGTCAATTCATCACGGTTAGGAAACAGCCATCGTCGCTGTTCGTTCCCGGCACCGATCATACGGTCATTGTCAGCTACACCGACAGCTTGGCGGGAGCGAAGTCGGTGACCAACAAATTCAATGCGGCGCTATTTGTAGAGAATTTCGACGGTGTCGCCCTCGGCCCGCCGGTCGATGAAGCAGGCTTGCCAAATCCAGAGGACAATTTGGAGGTCTGGACCAAAACCCCGCCGACGGGCTGGAGTGTGGACAATACCCAATTCCCCGCGACCATCATCAGCCCTGAAAATCCCGACGACGACGGCGACGGTTACCCGGACCTCGATGGCCGCACTGAATGGGCTGGATGGAGCTTTGCGAAGAAGGAGTTTTGGCTGACCGCAGATACCCAGCGGCGAGAGGAATTCGATCTCGCCAAGGGTGTGGTCGCAATTGCCGATCCGGATGAATGGGATGATCAGGCGCATTTTAAGAGCCTGTTCAATTCACTGCTCAAGACCCCGCCAATTTCGTTGGCCGGCATTTCGGCGAATTCCGCGTTCCTGCGCTTTGATTCAAGCTGGCGCCCAGAGGCCTTCGACGACGTGAGTGCCTTCGATGCGACGACCGGATTCCCTGGTGACTACACCGACCCGGAAAACCCGAAGGCGACCAACAACCAGACTGCATTGATTACGGTCAGCTTCGACGGCGGTGCGCCGATTCAGGTGCTCAAATGGGATTCTGCCGACGGCAGTCCGACCCGGCATCCCGATGTGCCTAATGAAAGCGTGCTGGTGGCGCTGAACAATCCGGCGGGCGCCAACAGCATGGTGGTCACCTTCGGGATGCTCAAAGGAGCCAATGACTGGTGGTGGGCGGTGGACAATATCGCAATTAGCGCTGGCGCTTCGCCGCCGATCATCGCGCAACAGCCAGTGGGGATCGAGGTCAATGAAGGTGCGAAAGCAGAACTCACGGTTACGTCCAACAGCGAAGGGCTGACCTATCAGTGGTTCAAAGGGTTCGGCACCGGAAAGACCCCAGTTGCCGGCGCCACCGCCGCCAAACTAACATTTGATCCGGTGAAGGTTGAGGATGCCGGCTATTACTCCGTCGAGCTTACCAACGGCGCTGGCAAAGCTACCAGTGACTCCGCAAAGGTGGCGGTGATACCGCGTACTGAAGGCCGGCTCACGCTCCTCACCGAGAATTTCTCGGGAGTTACCTTGGGACCCAACCAAGACGAAACCACGGTGGACGAGACTGCGTTCACGCATACTCCCCCCGACGGGTGGCTCGCCGACAATTCTGGCGTGCCCGGAGCAGGCACGGATAACGACGGCGTTACTGAATGGGCGGGCTGGAGCTTCGCGGACAAGACCTTCTGGGCCCAGGCAGGTGGCCAGAATCGCTCTGCCTTTACCCGTGGCGCCGGTACTGTGGTGATCGGCGATAGCGATGAATGGGACGACCAGGCTCACGAGCCCGGCCAGATGGCGACCTACCTCAAGACGAAGACGATCTCTCTGGCCGGAGTGAAACCTGGCTCGGTGATCGTACAGTTCGATTCCAGTTGGAATCCTGAGGAACCTCAAAAGGCCAATGTCACCGTATCGTTCGACGGAGGAGCAGCCGCCGAAGTGCTACGCTTTGAGTCGGCTCCCTCGAGCGCGAGCTTTCATCCGGCTGAACTCAGCGAAACGGTCGCCTTCCGAGTTCAGAATCCAGCCGGAGCCCAGAACATGACGCTGACCTTCGGTTACTTCGAAACGCTCAACAATTGGTGGTGGGCGTTCGATAACCTCGTGGTTCTGGCGGACAGCTTGGCAGTTCCGCCGACGATCACCCTGGTACCCAAATCCGATGGCAGTTTCGATTTGGAATACACTGGGACGCTCGAATCCTCGGCGACACTGAATGGCAACTTCCAACCCGTTCCGGGAGCGGCGAGTCCGTTCAACGTGAAGCCTAGCGCCGGCCCGGCTTCCCAATTGTATCGCGCAGCGAACTGACGCGCGGAACTCAAGGCCGGGCGGCGCGCCGCCGCCCGGCTTCACTTTGTGGGCCAAGTTTTTTTGTAACTGCGGGCCGCAAAAAACGTAGTAACCAGTGGGGCGGACGACTGCCCCGGGCGGAAACAATTCAGTTCGACTACTGATGAAGCTGGAAAGTTGCCAAGGCAGAATGTGTCTGCCGCGGTCCTGGGCTTTCTCCGAATGCGCTCCGGCCGGAGATCGGCCTCAGGTGGTCCGAAGCGGCTGTCTGGTGATTCGCATTCGAGTCGATTTGTGTCCTTGGGCGGTTTCCCACTGGGATACTGCATAATCACTTTCGCCCCTGAGTGGGGGCGATTCTGGGCGGGTGCCGGCGGTGTAAATTCGTGTGTCATCCCGGCGCCCGCCCTTCTTTTTGCCTTTTGCCGTCGATCGGTTCGTCGTCGCCCGATGGAGTCCCTACATTGAAATGCCCGAGTACGCCGACTGGCTCTGGCCTGGCAGAGCTGCCACGCTGTTGCGGCTGTTCCCCAAGCAACCGTTCGATGCGCGAATCTCCGCCAGACCTGCCCGAAAACCATCAACCAGAATCCGGGATTGTTCCGCTACTTTCTGGTCCCGCATCCTGATCACTTTAGTCCTTCGATCTCTATGAACTCTGATTTCGTCATATGGATTCGCCGGGTGTGCCTCGCGGGCGCGCTGGTCGTTGCGGCCGGATCGGCTTCAGTTCCGCTCGCAGCGGTATCGGGCGTCGATCATGTCGTCGTTATCGGAGTAGATGGGCTCGGGGCGCTCGCCTTCCTCGAAACGAATGCGCCCGTGATGCACAGCCTGATGCGTGAGGGCGCCTGGACGCTCAAAGCCCGCGGGGTGATTCCCACCAGCAGTTCTCCCAACTGGGCCTCCATGATCTGCGGTGCCGGTCCCGAACAGCATGGAGTTACCTCGAACGATTGGCAGACGAATAAATTCGAGATTGAGCCAACCGCCCGCAACCGATGGGGCTATTTTCCAACAATATTCGGCGCGCTCCGGGAACAGCGCCCCCAGGCGTCGCAAGTGATCGTCCACGATTGGCAGGATTTCGGACGTTTAGTCGAACCTGGCGTTCCTGATGCCGTCGCGTGGGTTAAGGGTTCACCGCTCACCACCGAACGTGCGGCCGCGGTGATCAAAGAACAGAAACCGACCTTTCTCTTCATCCATTTTGACGACGTGGACCACGCAGGTCATGGGTTTGGTTGGAAGTCGCCTCAATACTACAAATCGGTGGATATGGTGGATTCCTTGATCGGCGATATCCTGCACGCCCTCGCCGACGCCGGCATTCGCGAGCGCACGCTGATCCTCATCACGGCGGATCATGGCGGCGTGGGCACCAAGCATGGAGGAATGACTCAAGCGGAGATCGAAATCCCCTGGATTCTACAGGGGCCGGGCGTGTTTCGCGGACGAGAGCTCAAGGGTGCAGTCAACACTTATGACACTGCCGCTACCCTCGCCTACGTCTGGGGACTCCAAGCGCCATCCGTCTGGATCGGTCGCCCGGTGCTTGAAGCGTTTTCAAACCCCTAGGCGTGATTGCGACATAGCTGCTCTTTGCCCCCAACAACCGACGCCGATTCCAAAATGAACAAGTCTTCCTCCATTCCGCTGCTCCCCCTCGCCCGGGACCCGCTGCTCTTCACGCCGGGTCCGCTGACAACCTCAATGTCCGTCAAGCAGGCGATGCTTCATGACGCCGGCTCCTGGCACTGGGAGTTCAATGAGAAGGTGAAGCGGGTTCGTGAACGTCTTCTATCGATCGCCGAGTTGAGCCGGGAATCCGGCTGGGAATGCGTGCTGATGCAAGGGACCGGTACGTTCGGCGTCGAGGCCGTATTCCAGACCTGCATTCCCCCGCAGGGCAAAGTGGCAGTGCTGAGCAACGGAGCATACGGCGAGCGAATCATTCTCATGCTGCAACACGCAGGGATCGACCATGTGGCGCTGCGCACTCCGGAGGACCAGCCCAACGATCCAGCGGCGCTCGACGCGTTGATCGCACGCGATCCGGCAATCACCCACGTTGCCGTAGTTCATTGCGAAACGACCACCGGCATCCTGAACCCAATTGCGAACATCGGCGCCGTGGCGCGACGGCACGGACTCACCTACATCGTGGACGCGATGAGTAGTTTTGGAGCGTATCCCATCGACCTGGTGGGCCACGGCGTAGATTTCCTGATCTCGTCCGCCAACAAATGCATTGAAGGAGTGCCGGGCTTCAGTTTCGTGCTATGCCGGCGGGCCAAGTTGATGGAAGCGGAGGGTTGGGCCCGGTCGCTTAGTTTGAATCTTGTGGATCAACTCAAGGGCTTCGAGAAGAACGGTCAGTTTCGCTATACGCCGCCGACGCATTCAATCCTCGCCTTTGAACAAGCCTTGGACGAACTCGATCTTGAAGGCGGCGTGGCCGGACGCGCGACTCGGTACCGCCGAAATCATGAGGTGCTGCTCGCCGGCATGACCAAGCTCGGATTCCGGAGCCTGCTGCCGGCCGGCGTGCAAAGCCACATCATCACTAGCTTCATTTACCCGACCGATCCGAAATTTGTCTGGCTCGATTTCTACGCGCGGGTGGCCAACAAAGGATTCATTTTGTATCCCGGCAAAATCAGCCAGGCGGATACCTTCCGCATCGGCAACATCGGCCGCCTCTTTGAATCGGACATGCGCGCCGTCGTGTATGCGATCGGTGAGGCGATTGAAGAGATGGGAGTCAAATTGACCTGAACCGTCTCCCGAAGCTCGCGAGCGATGAGCCCGCGAGAGGACGCTTCGTGTCACTGTGCGACTTTCCACCAGCCGTTCGCATTGCTAACCTGTCGAGGTGGAAGCGACTTTTGACCGCGAATTCTGGCAACGCCATCCGGGTTTGGTGTGGTCAAACCGACAGGCAGATGACGGGGTGCGCATAAGGGCCGCCCTCAGCCGCCCACGGTTCGAACAGCTGTTGGATATCTCCCGATATTTCGGTTTGGATCGAGTCGAAGGTGAGTGGCGTTACCTTTCTGGCGATGACTCGGAGGAAGTCCGACGAGCCACCCCGATGGTCGAGCGCATCTTGCATAACATTGCCCTGGGACAATCCCGTGCTGCCGCCTGAAACCCTTCGTCTCTGGGATTTTTTTCATGGAGAATCCTTGCTCCGAGGTTTCGTCCTGATTGGCGGTACCGCGCTGGCGCTTCACTTGCGGCACCGCATCAGTGAGGATCTGGACTTCATCCATCCAGGCCCACGGTTGCCTCGGGAACCACTCTTGGCAGCAGTGAGGAACGGCATCCAACAGGGATGGAAGTTTGAAGCGAACGATAACCCGCTGGCAGTGGATGAATTCACGTTGGCCGGCGAAGATATTCACGATTTTCAACAGGATTTCCGGGTTAATGGTGCAACAAGAGTGACGTTCTTCGCGCCTGAACAAGAAATCTTGCGGGTTGTCGCCACGGACCCGCAGGCACCCATGCGGGTGGCCTCGGTAGACGAATTGTTCAAGACGAAATGCCTGGTCACGGCCCGTCGCAGCAAGACCCGCGATTGGCTTGATCTGTATCTCCTGCTTCGCGACCACGGCTACAGCCTGCTCGATTATCGCGCCGCCTTCCTCGCCGCGGGCATTGGCAGCCAATATGAGTCCGGCCTCCAACGAATGTGCCACGGAATTCCGCAGCGGAATGATGAAGGTTATGAGCATTTGTTGCCGTCGCCGCCCTCCTTGGAACAAATGCGCAAATTCTTCCAACAACAACGCGATTGGTTAGAGCAGACGTTGGCACAACAAGCCTCCCCATGACCCCCCCCAACCCCAGCGCCCTCGACTCTCTCCGCTCGGAAGGTGACGTGAATTTATCTTCGCGCCGGGCGGATTGGGCCGCCGATCATATCGGCCCCAAGACCCAGGCCTTGCTCGATTCGGACGCGAACCACTTCCTTCATCAGTCACTCTCGACACCTTGTCTCAACGTTTTGGCCAGGGCCGAGGGCGCTTGGATCGAGGACGTCGAAGGCCGGCGTTACCTCGATTTCCACGGCAACAACGTTCATCAAGTCGGGTTTGGGCATCCGCGGGTGGTGGCGGCCATCAAACACCAACTCGACGAGTTGAGTTTTTGCACGCGTCGCTACACGTGTGAGCCGGCCGTCCAACTGGCCTGCCGGCTGGGCGAGCTTGCGCCCGGCGACCTGAAGCGAGTGCTTTTCGCTCCCGGCGGAACCAGCGCGATTGGGATGGCACTCAAACTCGCTCGCATCGCCACGGGACGATTCAAGTTCGTCTCGATGTGGGACTCGTTTCATGGCGCTTCACTCGACGCGATTTCCGTCGGCGGCGAAGCGGTATTTCGGAAGGGCATCGGCCCGCTGCTGCCCGGCTGTGAACATGTTCCGCCGCCTGAACCGATGCGATGCCCGTTCAAGTGCGGCACGACCTGTTCGTTGGCTTGCGCCGACTACGTCGAATACGTGCTGGAGAAGGAAGGGGATGTGGCGGCGGTGATCGGCGAAACGATTCGTTGCACTCCGTTCGTGCCGCCTCCGGATTATTGGAAACGGATTCGCGCGGCGTGTGATCGGCATGGCGCCTTGCTCATCCTTGATGAGATCCCCATCGGGCTTGGGCGGACCGGCAAGATGTTTGCGTGCGAACACTATGACGTCGTGCCGGATCTGCTCGTGCTGGGGAAAGGCCTTGGGGGCGGGATTTTTCCGTTGGCAGCATTGCTCGCTCGGGAGCGACTCAATGTGGCGACGCACACCGCCCTGGGCCATTACACGCACGAGAAGAATCCTGTAGCGTGTGCGGCCGGCATTGCCACACTGGATGTGATCCGCGACGAGAACCTAGTTGTTCACGCCGCAGAACTGGGCGAATACGCGCTCAACTGTTTGAATGATTTGATGAAGCGCCGCTATCCATTGATCGGCGACGTGCGGGGTAAGGGTCTGTTGCTGGGAATCGAACTCGTTCACCCCTCAGCCAATGGCACCCCGACTCGACCCGCGACAGACGCAGCGGAGCACGTGATGTACGCCGCTCTGAAGCGTGGGCTTAACTTCAAGGTCACGATGGGGAATATCCTCACACTAACTCCGGCGTTGGTCCTCACGCGTAGCGAAATGGATCAGGCGCTGAAGATTCTCGATAGTTGTTTGGCTGAAGTTGAATGAGGAAATCGCGGTAGGGCTGCGCTCCACCGCGGCCCCAGTCAATTCCGTCTGGCGAACGAAAATCGCGGCAGGGAACATAGGGAAGCGTTCTGCGCGTGGGGTTGCCCAGTTTACCCGTGAGGCGACTCCACTCACGGATCGGTTTAGATGGGGGCGAGGTGAAACTCCCCTCTACCGAGCCGGCGTAGGTTCACCCAACCGTCGCACGACCACATAAGGAACCACCGGCCCAGAAATCCCCTTCACCAACACGGCCTCCCGTGGCTGCATCTCAAATCCACCTCCGGCGGCCGCCTGAACTTCCTGGCTCACCACTACTTCGCCGCCGCCCGCCAGCGTTTGCAGTCGTGCCGCCACCACCACCGCGTGTCCCAGCGCCGTGAAGTTGACCTGCCGTTCCGGATTTCCCACGAGCCCGACCACTGCCTCGCCGACATGCAGTGAAATTCCCACCTGCAGTGACTTGTCCCCGCCCGCCGCTCGATCTACTGAAAGTGCCAAAACCGCATCGCGCATCGCTAGGGCACAGGCAACGGCATCGGCCACGGTTACCGAACGTTCCAATCGAAAGAGTGCCATCAATCCATCGCCCGTGTACTTGTCCAGAATCCCTCCATGTTGGTGGAGAGCTTCCGTCATCACGTGCAGATACGCATTGACGACTTTCATCACCTCTTCGGGAACGTGGCCCTCGGCGAACTGAGTGAAGCCGCGCACGTCGGCAAACAGAACCGCGACCCGCTCACGGCGTCCTCCGATCCCGAGGCGCCTTTCGGCGGGCGCGAGCAATTCGTCCACGACTTCGGGTGCAACGAAGCGATCCAGTAAGAACCGGTTCCGTTCCTTGGCGGTGCGCTCCAAGCTGAGCGTGAGTTGAGTCACGAGCAGGAATGCGCTCGCCGACGCGACGGTTGGGAACACCGGATCCAGCCACCAACCCTTGCTCAAGAGCACTAGGCTTAGTCCGAATGCGATGAGCGCGATCAGAATCAATCGTCCTCCTGCCTTGATCGGATTTCGTCGCACCGCCCAGCGGCCCAGGCCTAGCGCGCACACCAGCGCCCAGAGCGTTTGCAGGGGCGGCGGGACGGTGCGAACGAAGAAGCTCCCGAGCAGGGTTCGGATTCCGTAGGCTTGTAGTTCCATCGGATCCAGCGCGCC
>DLVS01000264.1 GCA_003445095.1 Verrucomicrobiales bacterium | reverse complement strand
ATCAACCGCTACATCGGCGGCGCGTCTCCCGAGGCCGACTTGATTCTCGGAATTTCCGGAGCGATCGCCGATCCCAGTCTGATCCCGAAGATCTTGAAGTGCCCCGCCGACCGCATTCAAATCGGCATTGATTACGCCCCCTATAGCAAGCGGCGAACTTATGCCATGAACTGGGCGGGTCCCTCCTTTATCGTCAGTTCGAAGACGGGGGCTCTCCCGCCACCGAGCTATGGAGTCGGTGTTTACTTCAACCTCCGCGGTAGCGCGCCAGGCGCGCTGCCGGATTGGGACCCGCCGGGCTACAAGGAGAGTGCGGTGGCCGATCCCGCGGGCACAATCCTCCTCACCGAACTTCCCAATGGACGCAACGCGGCGGGGAACGACTGGCCGTCGTTTTGTGCCGGACCAGGACCGAATCCGCCCTCCGGATTGGATGCCAATTGCGTGCAGATCAGTGCGGGCAGTAAACTGAACTATGGCGCGGCGGCTTATGGACTCCACGGTCGCCGATTCAATTACCTCTTCCACGATGGCCATGTGGCAATTCACGGAACCAAGGAAACGGCCGGCACCGGAACGACCAATGCTCCGAAAGGTATGTGGACGATGGTAGCGGGGGATTAGTCCGTGGCGGTCTCAACCGTTTTTCCGTGCGCTTGCGGTTCCGGCGTGGAAGAACCCGCCACCGATGTCTTCGTATCGCTTCGTAGACTGGATTACGCAGATCTTTCTGGGGGTCGTGGCCTTGCTGGCCATGGTGTGGCATCGGACGGAATCCCCCGAGTGGCTTTACCTGGTCGGTGCGCACGTGGGCACAATGCTGGTAATCCATACTTTGGTGCGAGCGGATGTCCGCGTGGGCAGTGCCCGAGTAATTCGGTTACTGCGCGAGGTTTATCCCATTCTCCTGTACACCTTCTTCTTTCGCGAAACTGAACTCATCAACGCGTTGTCCGGCTGGGCGCGCCTCGATCCTAATTTCATCGAGTTTGAGCAGCGGCTATTTGGGTTCCAGCCCAGCGTCGAGTCGATGGCCGCCGCCCCTTCGGTGTGGCTTAGTGAGTTGTTTTTTGCCTCGTACTTTAGTTACTACCTCATGGTGGCGGGACTGGGAGGGTGGCTGCTCTGGCGGAACCCTCCGGCATTTCGACACTTCGTCGCCGTCGTGTCGTTCGTATTCTACGTGTGCTATCTCACCTACATGTTCGTTCCGGTGGTTGGACCTCGGCTCATGTTTCGCGACACACCGGAACGAGCCTTGTACTCGACATTGCACGAGGGAGCCCTTCCACCTGACCCGCCTGAGTCAGTCCAACAAGGTCCTTTCTTCGGGATCATGAAGCTAATTTACCGGAATTTCGAAGCGAACAGCGCGGCATTTCCGAGTAGCCATGTCGCCGTGGCGCTCACCACGCTCTGGTTCTCGTGGCGATACGTCCGTCCGATTCGTTGGCTTCATGCGGGAGTGGCGGCGCTACTCTGTTTGTCCACGGTATATTGTCGCTATCACTACGCGGTCGATGTGCCGGCCGGCATTCTGACCGCTCTCATCCTGGTGCCAATCGGGAACTGGCTCTTCAGACGCGTTGATGGGGCGGACGCCGTTCAGTGCATCCGTTCGTAGAGACGGTACGTCTTGTACGGTCGGCCGCCGAAGACGGCGATCACGCGCCGGACGGCGGTGTTGTCCTCCAGGACCCAACCCGCTTCGCACTCGGCAAATCCAAGTCGCCGGCTCGCGGTCAAAGTCTCGGCCAACATGGCCGCCTCAATTCCACGACCGCGATATTCTTGGCGAACTCCAAGTGCTACCAACCGCATCCCGGCAGGCTGACGCCAGCCCAACACATACGGTGCCGCCCGCAGCAATCCTAGCGAGCAAAGTCGGCCGCGCAGGGGTTGCAAGGCGACATTGAAATCCGGCAACGCCAACAGGAACCCGACAGCCTGTCCGCGACGTTCCGTTAACCACACCAATCCCTCACGTAGGAGTGGCTTGAGTCGTTCAACCAGGAAATCGATTTCCAGGTCGCTCAGGGGAACCGCTCCCCAGTTACGTTCCCACGCTTCGTTGTACACCTGCTTGATGAGCGGCACGTCGGTAGTCAGGGTCTTGAACGTGACCGGTCGCAAACTCAGTTCTGGATTCCGAGCGAGGAAACGCGCCCGCAATCGGTTCAGCCGTTCGGCGGGCGCTTCGGAGACCGCCACTCGAAACGCCAAAAGGTCCTTCACCTTCTGGAATCCGGCCGCCTCCACCAGCCCGACGTAGTAGTCCGGATTGTAGGTCATCATCAGCACCGGCGGGCTTTGGAATCCTTCGATGAGCAGACCGCACTCGTCGTTGATCGATGGATTCATCGGACCACGGAGCCGATCCAGACCGCGGGCGCGAGCCCAATCTGTAGCGGCGGCGAATAACGCAGCCGCCGCAGCGGGTTCTCGACGGCACTCGAAGAATCCGAAAAAGGCGGTTCGCTCGCGGTGAAGTTGATTGTGAGCGGCGTCTTCAATGGCGGCGATCCGCCCGAGATCGCGTCCTCCCTGGGACACCACCCAGAGTTGAATGTGCGCGTGCTGGTAGAACGGATTTTCCGGCCGCAGGACACCCTGCAATTCCGACTCGAGGGGCGCGACCCAATTTCGATCGTGGCGATACACGTCGTACGCCACCCGAATAAAGCGACGACGGTCGGCGACCTGTCGATGATCCAGCGGCGTGACGACAAAGGGATCGGGCATCGGTGCGGACGCGACAATGCGGCAAGCCGCGTCGTGTGACGAGCGCACAGGCCCCTATCCTTGTTGAGCAAATGGCCGCCTCAAGCTCGGGAAATCGTAGATGGTATTGCCCCGTCGCGCGAACTCACACCGGGGATCGAGATGGAGTCTGACGTCGACTCCTACGTTCAAGTTGAGGTGGGGTGGCCGACGGGACTCGAAGCCAATTTGGGCACTTCGGGAAGACGACGCAAATGTGCGTCATAGGCCTGCAAATAGAGGGCAATATCGACATTCTTCGCTTCCCGCAGAATGTCGTTAATCCGAACCATTCCGAAGAGAATCTGTTCGGAAAGTTCGGTAAAATGTTCCAGCTAAATACAAATTATCCGGCCAAGGCGCCCTCTCCGCATTTTTAATCAGCATCGCTCAATTGGCGGGGCTCGAACCCGAATTAGAGGGCTTCGTTTTTGTTCGGGACAGTGCGCCAAAGCAGCTTACTTACGGGGCGAAATCACGCTTTTTACGAATGTGGATGAGTTGACCGGTCCCCGAAGGATTCCGTACCAAAACGAAGAGAAACTGTCATGGATTGTCATGGACTGTGTCGGCACTTGCAATGGTCGGCAGGTCCTCGCCCCAGAGCTGATTGCTCGCAAACTCCCGAGCCTCTTGGCAGTCTCGCTTCCGCGATGTCCGCGATGCGCATCGGAGAATTGTTTCGAGCCCTCTTGGTCGTCGCGCTCTTTTTTACAGCATCATTCTTCGCTGCGGCTGGAGACGCTGGCCTTCCTAATGACCAATTCCTGGTCGATTCTGAACCCGGCACAGGATTTGGCGAAGCGCTGGC
>DLVS01000840.1 GCA_003445095.1 Verrucomicrobiales bacterium | reverse complement strand
AGGCGACGTCGAACATCTGCACGGCGCAGGCGTTGTTGGCTAACATGGCCATGGCCTACGCTTGTTATCACGGTCCAGCCGGATTGAAGTCCATTGCGGAACGGGTTAACGGATTAACCCAGCAGCTGGCGGCGGGTCTCAAGCAATTGGGTCTCACGGTCACCAACTCTACTTTCTTCGATACGCTCACGGTCCAGGTGGCGGACGCTTCGGCAGTTCTCGGCCTTGCCGCGGGTCATCGCATCAACCTCCGACCGGTGGACGCAACTCACGTGGGCGTGAGCCTGGATGAACCCACGACGTCGGCGGAGGTCGCTGAATTGCTGCAAATCTTCCATGCCGATCAAAAGTTGCCCTTCTCTCCTAGCGACCTTTTGCCGGCGACGCCGAAATTGCCGCGCCGGACCACGGAGTACCTGACGCATCCCGTCTTCAACCGCCATCACTCCGAGACCGAGATGCTCCGCTACTTGCGCCAGCTCGAGGCGAAAGATTTGTCGCTGTGCCAGAGCATGATTCCGCTGGGTTCATGCACGATGAAACTGAACGCGACCGCTGAAATGTATCCGGTCAGTTGGCCTGAGTTTGCTCAAATTCACCCGTTTGCGCCTTTGGACCAAACCCGCGGCTACCAGCAGATGTTCGAAGAATTGGAGCGTTGGTTGTGCGAGCTCACCGGTTTTGCGGGGGTGTCGCTTCAGCCGAATGCGGGTTCCCAAGGGGAATACGCGGGGCTGCTGGTGATTCGTGCCTGGCATGAGTCCCGTGGAGAAAAGGGACGTCATGTCTGCCTGATTCCCACGAGCGCGCACGGCACGAATCCAGCCAGCGCGGTGATGGCAGGAATGACGGTGGTCGCCGTTGGTTGTGACAATCAGGGGAACATCGATCTCGGCGACCTCCGAGAGAAGATCGCGGCCCATCGCGAGACGCTTTCGTGCCTGATGATTACCTATCCGAGCACGCACGGAGTTTTCGAAACGGCGATTCGCGAGATTTGCGAGCTCGTGCATGTCGCCGGCGGCCAGGTGTACATGGATGGCGCGAACCTGAATGCGCAAGTCGGCCTCACTTCACCGGGCTTCATCGGTGCGGATGTCTGCCATCTGAACCTTCACAAGACGTTCTGCATTCCGCACGGCGGCGGCGGGCCCGGCGTGGGACCCATTGGAGTGGCAGAACATCTGGTTCCGTTCCTGCCGGGCCACGCGGTGATTACTTTGGGCGGGAAAGAAGCGACGGGCGCCGTCAGCGCTGCTCCCTGGGGAAGCGCGAGCATTTGTACGATCTCGTGGATGTACATTGCGATGATGGGCTCCGCCGGACTGACGCAAGCGACCCAGGTGGCGATTCTGAGCGCCAACTATCTAGCCAAGCGCTTGGAGGGCTACTTTGCGACCCTCTACCGCGCCAACGGGCTGGTCGCGCATGAATGCATTCTCGATCTTCGGCCGTTCAAGAGCGTGACGGCCGAAGACGTAGCGAAGCGCCTCATGGACTATGGATTTCACGCTCCGACGTTGAGCTGGCCGGTGGCGGGAACCTTGATGGTCGAACCCACCGAATCGGAATCGAAGGCTGAGTTGGATCGCTTCTGCGACGCGATGATCGCGATTCACGGTGAGATTACGGCCATCGAATCCGGCCAAGCGGACTCCAAGAACAACCTCCTGAAGAACGCGCCGCATCCGGCTGATGTCGTTGCCTCCGACCAGTGGGACCGACCCTACAGTCGTCAGCAAGCGGCGTATCCCGTGCCCGGACTGAACGTGTTCAAGTTTTGGCCCGCAGTGGGTCGAGTGGACAATGTGTTTGGTGATCGCAACCTCGTTTGTTCTTGCGTGGGGATGGAAGCGTATTCGTCGGCTTCTAAGTAAGGGCCAATCGGGTTTGTGGAGCGCACGGCTCGGGCGTGCGGACTTCCATTAAAGTGGTCGGCCATGTTTAGTGAGCCGACCTCGGCTACATGAGCGATCCGAAGGTAACGTCGAAACGTCGAGCGGTGCCGGAAGGGCTAGGGTTTGGCGCTTTAGTTTTTCTTCCGCTGACCGCGGCCTGCGTTTTTGCTTTTGGTTGGTCGACTGGCGGGGGTGCAGCCGACGACCGCTGGTTGGCCGTGATCGTTTTCCTCGGTCCATTGCTGTTGCCGCCCGCCTTGTACTGGGGTCGCTCCCGGGATTCTTTTGCCGCCGTTGCGGGTGTCCTCATTCCTCTGGAGGTGCTCGCTGCCTTGCTGGCGCAGTATACCATCATCGGGGCAGGGGCTTTATTCCCTCTGTTGCTGGTCTGGGCTAACTTAATTCCGGTGGGGTTGCGCTTGTCCAAACGGGAGGAGGGTGCGTCCGTTTCCTGGGTCTTGCTCGGTTTGATCGCGATGCTTGTCTTGCCGCTGCAAGCGCGTTTGGGGTTTCAGCTACTTCGATTACAGGACGAGGTCCGACGAATCGTCGCTTACTCTTACGACTACAAGCTACGATCCGGAACCTTCCCACTGAATCTGCGCGACTATCCTTGGACGTATCCGGAACTCCGTAGTCATTTCAGCTATCACGGCTCGGGCACCGCCGACAAATTCACTTATCCGTTTACCGACAATCCGTCTTTCGATCGAAGCGATAAATTCTCGGTGAGATATTATGTCGGCGATCCCAGCACCGCATATTGGTACTCGTCTGCTAAGGGTTGGTTTGTCGAGGATGACTGAGCTAGTCACGAATGTGCGGTGAGCCTGCGACGAGGGCTGGCTCTATTTGCCGGGCGGCGGATTCACGCGGTTGCCGGCGGGATCGATGATGATCGGAGTGACGAACACCAACACACGCCCTGATTGTTCCGCGAGAGATTTGCCGCTCTCCATGGGTTCGGCGCTCATCAGCATTATCGTGTGGCCGTCCGCGACGGGGAGAGCCGACGAGAGTTTCGCTGTCTTCAGTTGATCGCCCTCGGCCGACCGGACGAGTTGGTGCAACTCGGCGGCGAGACGAAGCTGGATCGTTGATGAATCCATCCGCGCCTCGGGAGTTACGTTGAGGACAGGTCCAATCCGCTGTTCGCCAGTTGCCAGACTTCCCCCCGGAACGTCGTCGGTGATCGAGATTTGGGCCTGCCGTCCGCTTAGGGTCGTGACTTTGGGAGCTGCCAAAATTCTCGTGCCAGGTCGCTGTTCGAGAGATTTGAGGAAGGCGTCCAAATTGGAAGGAGAGAAGATCGCTGCAAAGCTGTTCGAGTCGCGGTCGGCGTAGAATTGATCAGAAGCTATTGATAGGTCGGAGCCGTCCGAGGCGATTTCGACGAACTTGGTTTCCAGCTGGATTTGAGGCGGCGCGACGTTTAGTGCCTCCACTGCCTTTTGCACCACCTCAAGATCCTCCAGGGGCGCGCGCACAAAAAGTATCCCCGTGCGATCATTGAAGAAGAGCGCGCGCTGATTGGCGAGAGGGTCCGTACCTGCCGACGTTTCGGAAGACGGAAACTCCACTCCGCAAGCGATGAAGTATTCTTTAACCAACTTTTGGATCTGACCTCCGCGCACTTTGGGGTCAGTGACGGTGGGATCCAGCGGTAGGCCGATGACTGCCTGAATTCCCTGCAAAAAGCTGGTGGCATTCACCCGATAGGTGCGGGTGTAAAGCTGAGTAGAGGGCGGCGGCCGAACTGAGAAAACAACCGCATAGTCCTCGACTGCATATTTAAGAGGTTGGTTGGCGAGCCGGACCATCGCATCCAAGGCGTCGAGGAGGCGGATGTCTTTGAGTGGCGTAAGGGGACGAAACGTGACTTCGCTCAGCGGGTTCACGGCCCCCGAAGCGGAATCGACGATCGGAGAGATTGAGTCGGCGGGTTTACTGATAATCCAGTTCAGACCCTTGCGCTCCGGATCGAGGGCCTTGGCTTGCTCGTCCAGGTATTCGACGAGCTGGGCCAACGTACTTCCCTGGAACTTAAACTCGGGAACCACGATGCCCTTTAGTTTCGTCATGATGATCTGATGTCCGAGTCCCCACCGTCCGGAGTTTTCGAGGCGAGCAGGATCAGGAGAACTGAGCGATTGTTTGGATTCGGACTTGGCGCGGGCGTTGGTCCGAGCGGTCGGCTTGAGCGTCGGGTCGCCCTTGAGTTGATCGAGCTTCGTGTTGATCGCTTTGAGCGTTGCTTGGTCGGTCTCGATTTGGACCTGCATCGAAGCGAGAATTCCCGCCACCACATCGTCAATCTGCTTGTTGATGCGGGCGATCACGCCGGTGATCCGTTTCACCTCTGGGTGATTCGCACCGAAGTCAGGGCTCAATTGCGCCTTTTGTTGTTCAGCGATGGCTAAATCACTCAACAAGGTTTGCAGCAGCGGGGTTGGCCGATTGGCATTCAAAGTGTAGCGCAATTCGGCACCTGATTTTTGCTGAAGCTGGTTCAGCAGCTCCCTCGACATCGTGAGCCGCGTCTCCAGTTCGGTCCGATTTTCCAGGAGGCGCACCGTCTCAGCGGTCGAAAGGGACTGGGACGGCCCGCCGCCTTCGCTGGTCGGGGGAGGAAGCAAACCATACCGTCGCATGAGTTCCGGAGACATTCCCGGATGAGGATTGGCGGCCGAACCCTGGCTAGCCGGCGGAGGAATGAGTCCATAACGCCGCGCTAATAGTGGATCCATTCGATAGAAATTCGTCGTTGTGGGTGATGATTCTGGAGCATTCGTCTCCGGAATGAGTCCATAGCGCCGCGCCAACAGTGGATCCATTCGATAGAAATTCGTCGTTGTGGGTAATGATTCTGGAGCGTTCGTCTCCGGAATGAGTCCATAGCGGCGCGCTAGAACTGGATCCATGGTGTATCGGGTTGGCGCGGTATTGTTAGTCGCGAGGAGCATTCCGTAGCGTTTAGGGGCTAGCTGATTCGAAGGTGGAAGATCTAACACAATATACCCGCGGATGTTGGACGGGCCCCCCGCTGAGGCGCTTTTGGGAGCCACCAGGTTCAGGCCGCGGAATCCCGCGGCGCGAGCGGCTTCGATGACGAGGTCGAGTTCCGGAGACGGGTGAGCGAGATCCGTCGCGACGGCGAATGGGTCGTCCGGACTTTCTTGAGCCAGCTCACGGAGCTTGGCTTCGAGATCCGCCTCCGCGATCGGCTCTCCGGCCAATCGGTATCGAGGCTCAGTGGCCTGGACCTCGAGAAGCACGGGCGTTGGGAGGTTATCCACGGCTGTGGTTGGCGCAATCTCCGCCCGCCGTGCAAAGGCCATCGGCAGTAACAAGAGCGCCGCCAGGATGGTCAAGGTCCAGCCGGCCGGCCCGAGATGAGCGTGTTTCGGAACGGAGGAAGAAAGCAGTCGCTTCACGCGAGCTCGCAAGGCTCGGCGTGACTCCAGGATTCCCACAAAACTTAGAGCCAGGGCCGGGCGTGAGGCGCAATGGCGCGCGACTTCCACCAGCGTCGCTGGATAGGACTCCGGATCGCCCTCGCGGACGAGCATGACCCGTTCATCCACGGCTTGTTCGCGCAACGCGCGTACGCGCGCATTGGCGAACCACACCAACGGATTCCACCACCACACCACCACCGCCAGGGTTTGCGGCAAATTCACCCACAGGTCCCGGCGATGGATGTGGATGAGTTCGTGGAGGAGCACATCGCCGAGGGCGGCGGGAGAAAGTTTCTCCGCGAGCGCCTGCGGCAGAACAATCACCGGGCTCAGCAGTCCGCAGACCGCGGGGCTGTGTTCCGCTCGGGTGATCCGGAGTCGGGGCAATCGCCGCACACCCGTCCGAGCGGCGGCATCCGCCAAGATTCGTTCTTGTTCGGGAGACGCGGGACGAGACTCGCGGACGAGCCGATGGGCTTCCAGATTTCGGCGGACCACCAATCCCAACATCGTCGCCGCTCCCGCCAACCAAACTAATCCGAAGAGGCCCGACCAACGGAGTCGCGGCGGGTTCACCACCGGTTGAAAGGCGTTGCGGTCATTCAGTTGCTCCGAAAACACGTCGTCCATCTCAGCGTCGCCGACGGTGGCTGATACGTGGAACGGACCGGGGGCCGGCAATTTCGTGGGCGAGACCAGCCAGGGGCCGAGCCAATACGCCACTCCGGTGGGGAGCGTGAAGCT
>DLVS01000216.1 GCA_003445095.1 Verrucomicrobiales bacterium | reverse complement strand
GGTCGACTGCGGCGGGAAGGGTCAGGACAGTTATTGCGGCGAGGAGGGACAGTGCGGCGAGGAGGGACAGGACAGCTATCGAAGGGCAACTGGAATTTCGGACGAATTTGAATTGGAGGTGTGATCGAAAGCTCACCAGTGGTCCGGCTCGGTAAGGATGACCTCTGATTTGCGCCGAGGTTGACCGTTCCAGAATCGATTTCGGGCGAACTGGCCTCCTCACAGACGTGCCGAACCCGTCAGCGATCGCTACTCGGACCGCGGTAAACGAGAAGGCGGATCGCGATTGGAACCGGCACGGGCTCTACCCGAACACCTGGTCGCGCAGTTCGCGCAGGGTGAATAGTTTATTCTTCAACCCGGCCATCGGCCGAGCGCCGTCCTGACGCTTGGGGCTGAAACGCTCGCGTAACGTCGCGAAGACCTCATTCACAAATGCCCGCGTTCCTAAAACCGCTCCATCGCTGAAGTACCGAACCTTCAGGCGGAGGTAATCTTCCAGGGCCAGTTGTCCCTCGGCCGCGGCGACCGCCAGGACTTCGTCGCGCTTGAAGCCTTGGCGCAATGGTTGCCCGGTTTCGGTGAATCCTTCCTTCTCTTCACCTTCTCCGAACAGCCACACCCGATACTTGGCCAAGGCGTCCGGAATCGACAGCTTCTCCTCTCGTTCTCCGCCGGCGATAATCACCCGTAAGCCAGTCCGCGCTCGGCGGTCCCCCGCCACCGCCGCGCCGTAGCCGCACCAGCGGTAGTCTTTGGGATCGGCCACCATCCCGGCGCGCACCGGATTAAGATCAATGTAAGCAGCCATCGTGGACAAGGTTTCGCCTGCGCCTTCCACCAACACGCTTTTGAAACGTTCTTCCCACAACGTGCCTTTACGGCCTCTGTGCCGGTTGAACCATTGGGTGAAACGCTGTTTGAGCCGCTGCATGAAGCCGCTGACATCCCACATGGTAGCGCATAACCGGTCGATGAATTCGCGTTCACCGGCCGTGTCGTTGGCTTGGCGGAACATCGTGAGGCGTTGACGCGCAGTGGCGGCGGTCAAGGCGGTACTGGAAAGGGCCTCGAGTTTGGTGAGGAGTTCTTCAGCGGTCAGGGGAACGGTGGGTTTGGCGGGAACTTCGATCAGGAGATGGAAGTGATTGGAGAGGATGCAGTAGGTGAGGACACGAACGCCGCAGAAGGTTTCGTACTCGCGGAGGTATTTCAGGAACTGTTCGCGTTCGAGTTCCCCGAAGACGAACTGGCGATCGACCACCCGAGACAGGCAGTGGTAATACGCGACCGGGAATGACGCTGGAGCTTTGAGTCGCCGGTGACGCATATCGCCAAGTTCTCCTGACATTCCTCGTCCCCGCCATCGTTAGACTTATCGATAGATGTTCTATCCCCAGCGGGCCCCTCCTGCCCTCCTGCCCCAGCGGGTGCCTCATAGTTGCCCTGTCCCTAGCCTGCCCCTGCCCTGTCCCTAGCCTGCCCTCCGTCCCTAGCCTGCCCCTCACTTTGATCGGTCACGTTGGCGCCCAAGGGTTGCCAGGCTTCAACGATCCAGCTCAGGAGCCAGGCCCAGGAGACGAAGGACACTCGCACGACCTCTTCCCAACACCTTCGGAGCGAAAAACGGTGACAAGTCCGCTCAGTCCGGGACGCTTCGCCGCGTTATCACCGCATGATTCCGTCAACTCCACGCTGGGCACGCCTCCTGCAAGCCGGCGGCCCTTTCCTCGGCTTGCTCCTCGTGTGTGGGCTCTTCGGCTTGACCGAGGAGCGCGCCTTCATTTTCACGGGCGGGAACCTCAAGAACATCCTCACCCAAACCGTCATCGTCGCCGTCGGCGCGCTCGGCATGACACTGATCATCGTGGGCGGCGGCATCGACTTGAGCGTGGGATCCGTCGTGGCGTTCACCGGAGTGTTGGGAGCCAAGCTGCTGGTCGCCGGATGGTCGCCGCTGGGGACGACGGCGGCGCTGGTGATCGTCGGAGGCACCATCGGGATGTTCAACGGCGCCATCGTCGCTGGATTCCGCATGATGCCCTTCATCGTCACACTGGGCATGATGGGAGTCGTGCGGGGTGCCGCGAAGTGGCTGGGGAACAACCAAACGATCAACGCGCCACCCGAATCCCCGGTAGGTCGCTTGATGGCGCGCGTGAATCCCGCAGAATTCTGGCCGTTGCCGTGGGGCGTGTGGATCGCCCTCGGGTTGTCGGCGGTCATGGCGCTGTTGTTGCGCGAGACTGTTTTTGGCCGCCACGTTTTCGCGATCGGTGCGAATGAAACGGCGGCCCGTTACAGCGGCGTGCGAGTGCGCGGCGTCAAGATGGCAACCTACGCCATTGCGGGGTTGCTCTTCGGCTTTGCGGGCCTGCTGCAAATGTCGCGGCTCACTCAAGGTGATCCGACCGTCGCCATCGGCCTCGAACTCGACATCATTGCGGCCGTCGTGATTGGGGGCGCGAGTCTCAATGGCGGTGCGGGCAGCATCGGTGGTTCCCTCATTGGCGCCTTGATCATGGCCCTATTGCGGAACGGCACGAATCAACTCGGCTGGCAGACCTACACTCAGGAAATCATCATTGGTGCGGTGATCGTCCTGGCCGTCGGTCTCGACAAATGGCGCGAGACGCGGTTGGCGGCGCGGTAACTCGCGACAGGCCGCCGATGATTGATCGGTAGCATCCTTGCCGACGTGACGATGATGGCGTAGTCCTCCAATCTCGCGCTATGAATCACTCTCTTACCCGGCGGCATTTTCTCCAAGATTGCTCTACCGGACTCGGCGCCATGTGGCTGGCGGCTCAGGGACACACCTGGGGCGCGACGTTGGATCGCGCGGGTCGAGGGCCGCTGACCCCCGTGGCGCCGCACCATCATCCCAAAGCTAAGCGGGTGATCTTTCTGCACATGGCCGGCGCCCCGAGCCATTTGGAGTTGTTCGATTACAAGCCGGAGTTGGCCAAGCACGACGGCCAGGATTGCCCGGAGAGCTTTCTGAAAGGAAAACGATTCGCCTTCATCCAAGGCGTGCCAAAGCTTCTGGGCTCGCAGTTTCCCTTCGAGCGACACGGTCAGAGCGGAGCTTGGGTGAGCAACCGGTTGCCGCACTTTTCGCAACTCGTCGATGAAGTGTGTTTCCTCAAGGGCATGCACACCGAACAGTTCAATCACGCTCCGGCGCAGCTCGCGATGCATACGGGGTATTCGACGCTGGGTTATCCCAGCATGGGCGCATGGGTGACTTACGGGCTCGGTTCCGAGAGCGAGAATCTTCCGGGATTCATCGTGCTGTT
>DLVS01000580.1 GCA_003445095.1 Verrucomicrobiales bacterium | reverse complement strand
CAATACACCCTTTATTGTTAGGCGATTGGTTCGAATTCAGAACCATGTCCCTTCGAGCTTGGTGAGTGGCGTGACGCAACTGCTGGAAACGTCGAGATAGCAAAGAAAGTAATCCACTCGCTCCCCAGTGTGGCGCTGCAAGCCGCAGATGCAGATGAGGCTGGCACCGTCGGCAGAAATGCCAAGTAGGTCGGAAACCCACGAACGGTCATAGGGCGAAGGGATGACGAGCTCGCCGTCCGCGACGACCTGCTCGATACGGTAATCGGAAAGATGAAGCCGCTGAATGGAATTCCAGTCGCCACCAACGCCCTCGTAGCTAAAGTGACGCGTGCTCCAAACGGAGAAATAGGCACACTGCAAATCGGGATGTGCGACCGGCTGCTTGTAGTGGATGCCGTCTGCTGGCTGTCCAACGGGCGTGTAACGCCGCTCCGAGTGACGACGAGCGAAAAGCCGGTGCTCGCGCGCGGGAGTAGAGCGGCGATAGACCTCGGCGATGAGGGTGTCAGCGCACGGGACGTAGAGAAGCTGGCAAGGCGAACAGTCGGATGGAATACCGATGGCGTCTCGGGTAGCGAGGTGCTCCTGGTAGAACTTAGCTTGGAGGTCAGCCGGGGTTGGACGCTCGTCACTCATGGGAACGCGCGAATTCGCCTAACTATTATTGGACGGAACTAGGTTCCGCATAACTCAGGGTAGAGAAGCCTAACCCGTTGGAGATGTCGATTTCAAAGATGGGGTTACGCCGGCAGACCTCCACGACGCTTCCGCCCAACTTATGCCGGGAGTGCAAGGCGAACCCGGCACGAGGGAACCGGTTCCGCCTAATTCGGGCCTGTGCCGCCCAACTCGCGTTGCTTGGCCCTGACAGAGTGTGGGTTGCGCCGGATCGAGCCAGCACGGCTTCCGCCTAACTTGGTAGCGCCAGGCGGTTCGCTATTTCTCAGGAGCGTTTTTCGGTGGCTCGTGGGCCTACGGAGTCGGATACGATTGGAGTCCTAGGGCCAGGACACCTCTCGGTACCCCATCTCGCGAGGCGGTTAATGAGAAAACCCATAACCGGTATGGCGGAATGCCTCGGGGACGCAAATTCATGCAAAGGTTCCAGCAATCAGTGGTTGGCTGCTTCGTGGAGTTGTGAGCTCATGTTATTAAATGAACGCCGAGGAGTTTCAGGGGTTTTACCTGCGCTTGCTGCAGAACCGGGTTGGCGGCATCGCCAGCGAACTGACGCGATGGCACTACGCCTCGGTCGCGGCGCGAGAAGTATGGCATCCGGCCATCAACGCCTACCGATGCCGCGACAGCATTGTGATCTGCGCCGATCTGGCGGGCGTGGATCGTTCGGACATCAACCTGACCGTCGAATCGCAGCGCGTCTGGCTGCGCGGACGGCGCCGCCCCGCGGAGCCGCGTGATCCGGAAGGGCCGCCCTTGCAAGTGCTCGCGATGGAAATCGACCATGGCGCGTTCGAGCGCGACATCGTGCTGCCCGTCGAAGTGGACCCCGAACAGGTTCACGCGGAGCAGCGGGACGGATTGCTCTGGATTCTCCTGCCGCTGCGGTCCTCAGACTGAATCTCAACAAAATCGTGGCATGAATCCCGAAATGGAACCTAAGGAGCCGGCGCCTCCCAGCGCCACCACCACGCCAGACTCGCCTACCACGGCTCTGAAGGCTCAGAAACCCGAGGAGACGGACGGACCGAAGATTCCGGAGGTGCTGGCGATCCTGCCGATGCGCAACCTCGTCCTTTTCCCCGGTCTCGTGGCTCCGGTGAACATTGGTCGGCCAGGATCCATCAAGCTCATTGAAGAAACGCTGACCAAGACCAAGATCATCGGAGTCCTCGCCCAGCGAAATCCGGAACAGCAGGATCCTCTGTCACCCGACCTATTCCGCTTCGGCACGGCGGCGATGGTCCTTAAGCTGGTGCGCCAAGCGGAGAATGCGGTGGTCTTGGTCTTGCACGGCTTAAGGCGCTTTGCCGTTCGCAAAGTCGTGCAAGAACAGCCCTACCTGCTCGCCGAGGTGGATCTGCTCGAATCGCTGCCGCTACCGCCGGCCAGCGATAAGGAGTGGGAGGCGAAGGTGAAAAACCTGCGCGACTCGGCAGCGAAGCTCATCGAGCTGACTCCTGAGGCACCGGACGAAATGCGCCTCGCCCTCTTGAACATCGACAACCCGGGCAACCTGGCCGATTTCCTCGCCGGTGGCGTGAACATGGAGACCGCCCAGCGACAGGAGATCCTGGAGGAACTCGACGTGGTGAGGCGCGTTCATTTGATTCAGCAGCGGGTGTCGTCGCAGCTCGAAATCCTGCAGATCCAGCAGAAACTCCAGAAGGATGTCTCGTCGCAGTTCTCCGATATGCAGCGCCGCGCCTACTTGCGGGAGCAGATCAAGGCGATCCAAAGGGAGCTCGGTGAAGGCGAGCAGGAGGTGGGCGCCCAGGTCGAGCAGTTGAGAAAACGACTGGAGGAAACGAAGCCGCCGAAAGAGGTCGTGGAACAGGCCGAGCGCGAATTGAAGCGGCTCAACTATGTGCCGCCCGCCAGCGCTGAGTTCTCCGTCATCGTCAGCTACGTCGAAACCATCGCCGAGTTGCCGTGGAGCAAGCTCTCCGAGGACAATCTCGATCTGCACCGGGCGCAGAAGATTCTCGATCGCGACCACTACGATCTGGAAAAGGTCAAACGCCGACTCATCGAGTATCTCGCGGTGCGTAAACTGAATCCGACGGGCCGCAGTCCGATTCTCTGCTTTCTCGGGCCGCCGGGCGTCGGCAAAACCAGTCTCGGCCAGTCGATCGCCGACGCGTTGGGACGCAAATTTACGCGCCTGAGCCTGGGCGGCATGCGCGACGAGGCGGAGATTCGGGGCCATCGGCGCACGTACATCGGTTCGATGCCCGGCCGGCTGATCCAAGAACTTCGCCGGCTCGGGACGCGCAATCCTGTGATCATGCTCGACGAAGTGGACAAGATCGGCGCCGACTTCCGTGGCGACCCGGCCAGCGCGCTGTTGGAAGTCCTCGATCCGGCGCAGAACCACGCTTTCGTCGATCATTACCTCGACGTCCCGTTCGACCTGACGCAGGTCATGTTCATCACTACCGCCAACGTGATGGATCCCATTCCGCCGGCGTTGCGCGATCGCATGGAAGTCATCGCCATTCCCGGCTACACCGACCATGAGAAGCTCGCCATCGCCCGGAATTATCTGGTGAAACGCCAGCTCAACGAGAATGGGTTGAAGCCGGAGCAATGCCCGTGGACCGCGCCTGCGTTAAAGAAGGTGGTCGAAGATTACACCCGAGAATCCGGGGTGCGAGAACTCGAACGACAGGTTGGCGCCGTCTGCCGGGCCGTGGCGGCGCAAGTGGCGAAAGGCGAGCGTCAGAACGTGACCGTCACGCCGGAGTTCGTGCAGGGAGTCCTCGGTCCAGCGAGGTACATCCGCGAGACGCGACTTAAGACCGGTCGTCCGGGCGTGGCGACGGGGCTGGCTTACACGCCGGTGGGCGGCGAGGTCCTCCACATCGAGGCAACACGTTACCCGGGCAAAGGCGAAGTCACGCTCACCGGCCAGATGGGCGAAGTGATGGAGGAGAGTGTCGAGGCGGCCTTGAGTTTGGTACGCAGCCGCGCGAAAGAGTTGGGCATCGAGCCCGATGCGTTCAAGAACACCGACATCCACGTTCACGTTCCCAGTGGCGCCGTGCCCAAGGACGGTCCCTCGGCCGGCATCGCGATGTTCACCGC
Source organism: Verrucomicrobiales bacterium (assembly GCA_003445095.1). Taxonomy (GTDB): domain Bacteria; phylum Verrucomicrobiota; class Verrucomicrobiia; order Limisphaerales; family UBA9464; genus UBA9464. The sequence continues at coordinate 2,371 of DLVS01000580.1, read as the reverse complement.
GCTGGCGTCGCTGTTCACAAACACTCCAGTCCGCGCCAACGTAGCCATGACGGGCGAAGTTACCCTACGCGGTTTGGTCCTGCCCATCGGTGGCTTGAAGGAAAAGACGCTCGGCGCAGTGCGAGCCGGCATCCGGCACGTCATCATTCCGAAGCTCAATGAAAAGGATCTGCCCGAAGTGGCCGCCGAGGTGAAAAAGAAGCTGAAGTTTACGTTGGCCGAAAACGTAGATGAAGTCCTCGCCGCCGCGCTGGTGAAGAAACTGCCACATTGGGTCGTAGCCACCGCGCCGCCAGCGATCCACTCGCCGAAGCCGGCCCAGCGTAGTCGAGTTCGGCGGTTGGGGCGCGTGCGCCATTCCAAACGCACCGCGTCGGCAACCGGTTGAGTTTCGAACTGGATTCGCTACGCAAACAACGTTGGCGAAGATGGGGGGACCAAGACGCCTATCGACGAATCGTCAAACACACCACGGTCCGCTCGCGCAAAGACTCCCATGCGCTTCCTCGCTGCGTTCGGGGCCTCCGCCCTGGCGGGCGGGGGCGGCGCACCATCCCAACTTATTTGGCGGGTTCTGACGGTGGAGTCGCTGGTGCTGGTGTCGGCGCCGGGGCTGCTGGCGCCGGGCGGGCCTGGTCGCCGGGCTGCGGATCCCCGCTTACGATATTGGCGACGATCGTCGAATTCCGACGCGGGCCAGTCACTTTGAGTTCCCCCACGGGCGCCCCGGCCCGGGTGAGGACCAACAGATCATCCACGGAGGGCAACTCGTTTAGTGCATAGTCGAGAACAACAAATTTGAGGCGAGGATTGACGGAGATCACTCGTCCGACCGTCGCATCCAACGGCTGGGTCAGGCGAACGTTTGAGGTTGAGGGTGGAGGGGCGGGAACCGGCGGCGGCAGATTGGCACAGCCCGACAAAAGTCCGGTGCCGACAACGGCAGCAAAACATGCGACGCGCATGACGTTACTAAAGTTCATGGAGCCTGGTTCTTCAAGTCACCATCAATCGAGTTACCTCGGCGGTTGTTGGAGAAACGCGATCAGGTCACGAAGTTGCTGCGGAGATTTCCCCGCCTCCAGACCTTCTGGCATCAATGATTGGCCACTCGATTCGATTCGCTTGATCTCGCGACGCGGAATGACCACCCGCTTGCCCTCAGCCTGCAAAAGAGTGATTGCGTCGGAAGACTCGGCCTCAATCAGACCGGTTGGTGCGTCGCCATCGCGCGTTTCTAACGTCGAAGCAACGAAGCGGGGATTGATGGCCATGTTCGGATCGAGAATGTTGGACAACAAATCTTCGACGCTACGATGCGCGACGCCCGTGAGGTCCGGTCCCACCCGATGACCCAAGGCGCCCGTGGCATGACACTTGGCACAGGCATCCAGAAAGACCTGTTGGCCGCGAGTCGGATCACCTTCGGCGGGCAGTTTGGCCAGCCAATCGTTCACCAGCGCCTTGCGATTGCTGTACTCCTCGTCGCCCATGAACTTACTCGCCCGTTGACGGATCTCGGCCGTTCCGCCGCGGAGCAATCGCCGGCGTTGTTCCAAATCGAGGTTCAATTCCCCGACTTGCAACCGACCTTCCTCCAAGGCGGAAAGCAAAGCGTCATGGTAGGCGCGCCGATCGAGGAGCAGCTCCAGAATCTGCGGACGCAAGGTGGGGCTCACGACTCGCCATTGCTCGATCAGCCCGAGGGCGACCGATGACTCGCGGAATCCGCTCAGGCCACTCAACGCGGCCGATTGAATCTCGGTGGGTTCGCGTGCATCGAGCAATCCCAGCAAACGCGGGATCACCCCGGTGGACCCCAAGCTCAGCAGGCGCACCGCCGCCAGGCGGTCCTCCAGCGACAAGTGAGCATTAGCCGCTGCCTCATCGGCACGGGTCAGTGCGGTACGTTGAGCTTCGCTTTCGGAGAGGCCCAAAAGGCGAGTGACTCGCCACAAGGCTCGCATTTCTTCAAGGCTGGCCTGAGCGATCAGTCTTTCCAGGGTCACCTTCGCTCCGGAAGTCAGGTCTGGCTTCACTCCCGCTCGCTCTAATCCATGCGCGAGGCCGTCCAGCAGGGCCACCCGCGCTGCGGAAGACAGATCCGAGCCCAATTGTTCGACCAGCCACGTTACATCCGCTGGCGTCACCGAAGCTCGCGCTCCCAACAACTCCGCCAGCCCTTCGAGCGTTTCCAGTCGCGCAGGGTCGGTCGCATGACTGAAAACCGCTTGGTCGAGCACACCCTTCAACACGCGCCGGGTGTAGGTCGGCGCCACCGAGGCGAGTACGGCGAGCCGACTCCACCGATAGGCGAAGTCTCGCCGCAGTATTTCCAGCAGGGCATCCGCGGCCGCTTCGTTCCCCAGTG
>DLVS01000583.1 GCA_003445095.1 Verrucomicrobiales bacterium | reverse complement strand
TGCCGCGACCTGCGGGCAGGCGCCGGAGGTTCCGCCCCAACCCGTGAGGTAACGATCGCCTGACGACAGAGTGACGAGATCCACCGCCGGGGCCGCCAGATCGGTGGTGACTTTGCCATAGTTGAAAACGGACTGATCCGAGCGATCCGTGCCGGTGACACTGATCAAATTCGGAACGTCAATCGTGGACCAAAGCCAGAAGGTTTGATCCGTGTTCACCCCGTCATTCGCCGCTGCAAAGACGAGTAGGATATCCTCCTTCGACATCTCAATAAATGCATCCTCCAGCGCCTGGCTGACAATGAATCGGTTGTAACTGTTGTTGACGGCGCGAACCTGGACCCCGCGTCGTTTCATCGTCAGCACGTAGTCGTAGGCCGACAGCACGTTCCCCACGACTTGTCTTTTGGTCCTGACGACGGGAAAGTCCAAGCCCAGCGGGTAGGTGATGGCGATAGCCATCAAACTGACCTGATGGTTGATCCCTGCGATTCCGGTCGCGTTATTACCGACCGCTCCAATGACTCCGGCAATTGCTGTCCCGTGATATTCGCGGTCGGGGGACCAAGGCCATACAACACCCTGGTCCATGGGATCTCCGCTTCCGGTGATCGCATCAATTCCATGCACGTCGTCCACGTATCCATTCTCATCATCGTCGATACCGTTCGTCGCTTTGTCGTGGCCTTGAGCATCCTGACCCGTTTCACCGGGGTTGCGCCACATGTTGGCCGCGAGGTCGGGATGGAGGTAATTGACCCCGGTATCGATCACGGCAACCACGACATTGGAACTGCCGGTGGTCGTGGCCCAGGCTTGTTCCATTCCAATCTTCTTCAAGTTCCACTGCGAGCGGTAGCGGGGGTCGTCCGGCACGATCGGAGCGAGGTCTTCGGATTGCGGCCGGATTCGTGGTTCTTCCGTTGTTCCGGTTTCAGGAAACGGCGTGGGGACCGACGGCGAGCGCAGGGTCCGATTCGGCTCCACGTTTAGAACTCCGGGCTGGGCGCGATAGCGGGCCAGGCCTTCGGCCAAGCTGACTCCCGTAGGCAATCGAACCCAGTACCAGCCGATCGCCTCGAACCGGCGTATTGTGGTGGCGCCCACAGCGGCATCGGCGGCTTGGGCCAGAGCGCCGGAAGGTCCTCCCTCGCATTTAACCAGCACCTCGACCGTATCTGGAGCGTCGGAGTGAAGGACCGCTAGGTTCAACCCCAAGGCGATGACGATTGAACAACAGGGGAGGAAGACGCGAGACCGGCCTATTTTCATGATGAGTGGTTCGGGTCCCTGCGGGCATACGGCGGACCTTCACCGCGTAAAGAAGCAACGGTGGGCCAAAGTAACGGGAAATCCGAAGCCATCTGCCTTTCCGCCAACACCGGCCCAGGCGCAAGGATGGCGGTGTAGAATGGAGTCTCCTGACGTCGCCTCCTACATTACTGCTCTCCCGTAATGGCGATCAGATTGACGAACGTGCGCGGCGGGAAGGTCAGGAGATCAATGGATTCGATGGGAATCTCCGGCATTGGATTCTCCCAGGTGGTGCAGTAAAGCCAGATGGCGTGATCATGTGCTTTGGAGGAAGGGTTGCTTCCCTGCCAGGCAACCCGGCACTCGGGGTTGAGCGTTTGCGGCCGCCACGTGGGAACCCAGGTGGCGCCAATGTTCTGCTCCAGGATGAGAGGCAGCTCGCGAGTTTCGCCATTGGCGAAGTGCATGACGTACTTGCCCATCGGCAGCCCATCGGGGAGTCCCGTGCCTCCGAAATGGAGAAAGTGAAGGCGCCGGCAGGCAAAGCCGACCGGAATGCCTAGGATTTTGGCCACGGGTTCATTGGCGTCGCGCCAGCCGTCTGCTTTCACCATGGCGCGCACGTCAAACGACACGCCGTTGAAGGTTTGTTGGCCGTGCGGGACTGACGCCCAAGTATTACCTGGATCGTCATGATTCTCGTCCAGACTCTCGTTGAAATACTGATCCAAGTTCACCTGAAACGGACTGGCCTGCGAGTCGCGCGGAGGAATTCCCATGGCGGCGTGAAAATCCTGAGTCGCTTCCTCCAGACGTCCCAGTTGTCGCAATACCTGGGACCGTTCTAGCAGTGGCCATTGCACCCGGTAGTTGCGAAGAGTCGGTACGGACGTGGGCAGGGAATCTACCGCCCGGCCAAGGGCAGAGAGGGACTCATCGTAGCGTCCGGCCCAACGGTACATATGGCCCAGAAAATCCCAGTAGATCCCATGCGTTCTTGCGGTTTCGGGCAGTCGTTCCGCCAACGCAATGGCTGCGGAAAGGTCTTTCCGGCAGAGCCAGGCGGCGCGGGCCATGACGGTTAGCGAATCATTGGGCGCCAGAGCCAGTGCGCGACGAGAAAGCCAATCGGCCTCCTCCATGTGACGCGGATTTTCCGTCGCGCTCTGATTGAGCGCCAGGAGACTGAGCCGGGCCAGTACATGTGGATCATCCGGCTCCATTCCGGCCGCTTCCCGCAGTGTCTCGAGCGTATCCGCCTCGATAGCCTGCCGGACCCACGCTGACACTGAAACTGAACCCCAGGGCGAGACGGGCCGCGAACGCCGATTGGCGAAGAACCACCGTCCCCAGGCCGAAAAGAAGTCGGGGTCGCCGGCCCCGCGTAGCGTGGTCTCAATCGCCAGAGTCAGTGGGCCCGACGCCAGGGTCTCGATCGTACCATTGGTCAACTGGCGCTGGGCGGTCATCGCTTCCGCCAGATCAGGAAGCCAGTGGGGAGCCCTTCCGGGAACTGGCGGGGTTTCCCACACGCGGGCAACCGAACCCGCCGGAATCGTCAACACGCGCTGTCCCTGAGCGTCAAATTTAGCCAGCAGAAGGCGTCCGTTACTCCGCATCGGCTCACTTCGCGCGAGACCGGTGGACGAATCCCAGATCCGCGCAGTGCCGTCGGCGCAGGCCGAGACAAGGCGTTCCCCCGTCGCATCGAAGTCAGCAAAAGTCACCGCTTCGGCATGCCGGATCGGAGCAATCAACGCCTGGCCGGTCCGCGCGTCCCACACGCGAACCGTGCGATCGGCCGAGGCTGTGACGATACGCTGACCGTCGGGGCTGAAGCGGGCCGAAACCACCCAGTTCTGGTGCCGAAGAAGTGGAATCGTCTCGCGTCCGGTCCGCCAATCTGAGACCCGGGCGAAGTTACCTACGCCGGCGGCCAAAAGGTAATTCCCGTCGGGACTGAATTGAAGATCCTGATCCTCGCCATTGTTAAAGGCGAGCCCCGCAGGCTCGCCGGAATCCACGTTCCACACGCGCGAGTTAAAGTCACTGCAAGTGGTCGCCACCCGGCTTCCATGGGGATCCGGACTAAACACTGCCTTCCGCACTTCCCCAGGATGTCGCAGCGTGGCAATTCTCTGCCCCCCGGGGAGACTCCATACCACCGCGGTGCCATCCAGCGACGCAGTAAGAACGCGCTGGCCATCCCAGGACAGGTGGGCGGCCGTCACTTCTCGGCTGTGACCCCGGATTTCGGCAAGCAGCGCGCCCGAACCTGTCTCTAGAACCCGCACCGTTCCGGATTCGTCCCGCGCCAAGATGCGGCGTCCGTCCCCGCTGAATTCCACGGCACGAACGGCCACCGGAAATCGCGGCAGCGGGCCAAGGTGATCGCCGCGCGTCGCATCGCGGAGATCCAGTACGCCATCGGTCCAGCCCAGGATCACCTGATCCCCGACGGGAGAGATGCTGCCCGCGGTCAGAAAATGATGCCTCTCCAACATCAACGGATGAGCCCGGCCTTCATCGGTGTCGCGCAGGGTGGGACAGCTCCAGCGGGCGAAGGTTAGTGCTCGTCGCGCGTCCGGGACGAAGCAGAGCGAGACCACTCCATTGAGCTCACGAGCCGGCATCGCGCCCCCTTTGCCGGTGACCAGGTTCCAGAGCCGGAGGGAATTGTCCCCGCCGCCTGAACAGAGCTGGAGATCGTTGTCGCTGAACGCAACCGCGAGCGCGGGTCCGTCGTGCTCGAACGAGTCGTTAATCAGGTCTAGGTTTTTCGAATTCAAAAGCCGCACCGACCCACCCTGGGCCGACACGGCGCAGCGAGTGCCATCGCGGTTGAAGGCAATCGAAGTCGGATTGCTAGCCTGCTGGCTTTGGGCCAGCAGATCTCCCGTGTGTGCGCTCCAACGGTGAAGCCCACCATGGGCCGCTCCGGCCACGAAACTCTCCCCATCAGGTAGGAACTCGGCGAATCGCAGCGGCCAAGTGCTCCACTGGCGCAGGAGTTGTTGCCCGGATTCCGCATCCCACACGGTAGCGAAGACGTCGTCGGCCGCAGTGAGGACGCGGCGGCCATCGGGGCTGAAGCACGCGCTGATGACCCTTTGGTCATGGAGCATGGGGGGCGTCAGGGGTTCGCCCGTCTTCGCATCCCAGACCCGCGCTGACTTGTCGTCGGAGGCGGTAATCACCCGCCGGCCATCGAAACTGAATCGGGCCATGTTCACGGATTGCCCGTGCTGCATGGGCGCGCCGACAGGATCCAAGGAAGGCACGGCGAGCACTTGGGCCACCCCGACTACCGAGCGGGCCACCAGAAAATTCCCGTCAGGACTGAACTCCAAACCCTGCCAGTTCGACGAGCCCTTCGGGGTTTCTTTTTCCAACTGCCCCGTCGCGAGATCAAAAATGAGGAGACTTCCGCTGCCGTTCGCCACCGCGATCCGCCGTCCATCCTGGCTCATCGCTCCTGCCACCGGATCGTTGGCCGCCGGGAATGCTTGCCTCACCAAAGCATAACTGCGCCAAGTCAATGCGGAGAGAAGCCGCTCGACCGCCACGCGATTGTCGGGTTGTTCGCGCACCAGGCGGGCGAGTGTTGTCAGCGCGAGGGAGGTTTCCTCCGAGGAGAACAAATATTCAATGCGCTGCAGTTCGAGATGGGTCGCCGTGGCCGAGGCCCGCGCGGCTTCGTGTTCCGCCCGGGTCGCCGCCGCTTGAGCGGTCTGGCGCTGGCTGGCTTCCGCTTCGCGAAGCCGATTCATGCGGACGGCCGTCAATGGCCCACCGACTCCCAAGATCAAGAGGAGGACCGCCACGGAAGCCAGCGTCAACGCGAGTGCCGGCTTGCGCCGGCACCATCGCCAAGCGCGCTCGGGACCGGTCGTCGCCCGCGCCCGAATCGGCTCACCCGCCTGCCATCGGCCCAGTTCTGCCGCCAGTTCCAGAGCGGTGTGATAGCGCCGCTCCGGATCCTTCTCCAGACACTTGAGGCAGATCGTTTCCAGGTCCCGGGGCAGGCTAGGGATGAGCAAGCGCGGCGACAGCGGGTCCCGCTCTCGCAGTTGCGCCACCACTTCGGCCACCGACTCGCCCAGAAACGGCGGGCGACCGGTGAGCAGGTGATAGAGGATGGCGCCCAAGCCATAGACGTCGCTGGCCGGACCGATTGAATTTTCGGTCGGAGCGCGGACGGCTTCCTCCGCGCGAACGGGCGGGTTAGCGATCGGCGCCGACCAGGACCGGGCCGGAGCGGCTTCGACGCTAGATGCCGCCGGCTCTGGCTCCGTTGTCGCACCACGGGAAACTTCACTTCTGAGGGCCGTTGACTTGCCGGCCGTCCGTGCGGACGAGGCCGTCCGCGCTCCGCTGCCCGCCTGTTCCGGCGGCATGTAGTTGGGAGAGCCAAGAGTTTGGCCGCTCAGCGTCAGTTCCGAATCGGACCGCAAATCCTTGGCCAGACCAAAATCGGCGACGTGCGGTTGGTCCAACGTGTCGATTAGGATATTCGACGGTTTGAGGTCGCGATGGATGATGCCCTGCGTGTGCGCGTAATGAACGGCTTCAGCGATGGTGCGGACCAGGCGCACGGCCCGCGCAACCGGCAGCGGCTGTTCGCGGGCGACCTCGGACAAGTTCTGGCCATCGACGTATTCCATCGCGAACCAGGGCTGTCCGGCGTGTTCGCCCAGCTCGTGAATGGCGACAATATGAGGATGACGCAGTCGCGCGGCGGCCTCGGCCTCGGTCTGGAAACGCTTCAGGTGTCCTCCGCGAGTAAAGGCGCCGAACGCCAGCGTCTTGATTGCCACCAGACGGCCCAAGCGGCGATGTCTGGCCTTGTGGACCACGCCCATGCCGCCGCTGCCAAGGCATTCCAGAAGCTCGTAGTCGCCCAGACTCGCGGGCTCTGAAAGATCCGGAGATGGGTTAAACTGACCCGAGCCACCGCCAACCTCGCCTAATGCGGTGGCGATCAGGCAGCGCGGGCAGAGCCCCTCGGGAGCGCCGGCGCGGAGCTCAACACCACATTCCGGACAATTGCGCAAAACGGTCACGCTGAACCTTCATTCATGGAAAGAAGCAACTACCGGTCAAAGTAACGAGCGGCATGGAGATCCATTCGGTCAATGGTAGCCTCGATCACGCCCACTTTTTCTTCCCGCTTTCATCGCGACACCACCTGCAGTAGATGCCGGAGTTCATCTTCAACCTCTGCTGGATCAACCACCAAACGAGCGATCTCTGCCCGAATCAGTTCGCCGTAGCGTTTCCGCAGACGCTGCACGCGCATTTTCAACGCGGCCTCGGTAATACCAAGCGGGGCGGCGAGTTCAGTATAATTGGCGGAAGGACGGACGCCGGTCAGGAATGTCTTCAGAATATCAAATGGGATGTCGTTCCCGACCGCCGAACAGTCGGCGCGCAGTTGTTCCAGCACGGTGGCCAGCATGGTGGCGGCCCAACGTTTTTCGTAAATCGCTTCCGGCGTTTCGTGAAGGCGCGGCTCTAGGTCGGCACGTTCCTCGGCGGCAATCTGGTCGAGCGAGAGAAACGCGACGCGACCGCCTCGTTTCACGGCTCGGTCCCGATCACGAGCGTTGGAAAGAAAGTGCCGGATCGCCACCAACATGAAGGACCGAAAACGCCCCTTTTGGGGATCCGCCTGAGCGAGGTACTGACCATCCAGTAGCCGGAGGAAAAACTCCTGCGTAAGATCTTCAACGCTCGCGCCATGATCCGACCGGGCTCGAATATAAGCATAAACGGGGGGCCAATAAGTGCGGCACAAGCAGTCCAGCGCAGCCGAAGCCGCCTCTTGGGTACGCCCGGAAACATCACGCCCGGCCGTCAGAACAACGCTCCAGTGCGTCGTGGCAAACACCGCCGGCGGTGAATTGGAGGACACCGTGGCAACCTACCGAGCCCAGAG
>DLVS01000036.1 GCA_003445095.1 Verrucomicrobiales bacterium | reverse complement strand
AAAAAGACCGGTTCAGACGAAAGCGGTAGACGTTGGTCGAACTCACCAAAAGGTGAGCTACTACCATCCGTGATTAATGTTTTCTTCGCGGCTTAGCGCCATCGCGTGAGTCTAGAAGCATTTCCGTTCCATGATTTACCTGGGTCGTGCTCTCATCTGGTGTCGGAATGGGAAATCGAAGTAGATCCGGCGCAGAGATTCAACTTGTCCGGCTCCTTCCCCGCTCTAGGGTCCCATCATGACCGCATTGGTGACGGCCGAAGGATCGCTTGCCATTCCGCCCGAGCTCCGAGAGCGGCTCGGCCTGACGCCGGGCCAAACGATGGAGGTTCAGACCGAGGGCAGACTTCTCGTGGCCTGGAAGGCGTCGGAGGACGATCAGTTTGAGAAATGGCGCGGTCGTGGTCGGCTGCCTGCAGCGCAATCTACCGCTGAATACCTTCACCTAATCCGCGATGGTAACGGCCGTTGATTCCTCGGTGTTGCTCGACGTCCTCTTAAACGATCCACAGCACGTCTCCTCGTCGATTAACGCACTTCGGCGATCGGCCGCCGAAGGATCGCTGGCAGTCTCCGAAGTGGTCGTCGCCGAAATTGCCCCCGTTCTGGAGCCAGGTGACCTGCAGAAATTTCTCGCGGACTGGAAACTCAACTTTCTGCCCTCTACCCAGGCTGTGGCAGTGCTCGCGGGTGAGATGTTTCGCACCTTCCTCGAACGCGGTGGCAAACGCGGACGCGTGGTGCCCGATTTTCTCATCGCCGCTCACGCCCAACAACTCACCGACCGCCTCCTGGCCCGTGATCGGGGGTACTACCGCGACTACTTTCGCCTGTTGGTGATCTGGGATCCGTCGACAACGTCAACCTCGTAGGGCGCAGCGGCGCAGCGGATTCTAAGCGATCCCCGGTGGAATGGCGCTGGCATCCAAAGCCTGCTGGCGGCTTCCAGATTCATGGAGCGACCGCCCGGGCCCGATAAAAGCGCTGCGGGGCATCGGCCGCGTTCGGATCGAGGGCCACCCAGCGGCCGTAGTCGCCCCAAATCTGCGCCAGTCGTAGCGACTGCCAGGTTTGGAGATTGTCGGAGACCTCAAATTGAGGGGCCAAGTGTGACGTGGGATCGTCCAGCACCAGCCCGGTCCAGCCGCCGGGCAGGAATTCCACGCCCTGCTCGGCGAAGGCCGGCTCGGTGCCTCCCAGCACCACGGTGACCGGCGGTGCCACTTCCTCGAAGCCTTCCGCCTCCAGCATCTCGACGAGCACCGTCCCGCTTCGCGACGGCGGGCGGGCCGCCTTGAAGTTCAGAGTCAAGGGATGCGCCACTTCCAAAGGCGCGAAGGTGATTTCCTGATCCAGCGGTTCGTAATCGACGCCGGCTTGAAGAGTGCCTCCAAGGGTGCGGACCCGAACCCGGGCCGACTTGGTGGTCTCTCCGAAGCGGCGGACCGAAAAACTCCACGCCGCCGCCTCGTCCCCATTCCCACGGACGAACACTTCAGGCCGCCACGTGCCCGTCAGCATCCCATCCAAGTATTCGACGAGCGCGACCGCCGTCTTGGGCGCCTGAATAAAGCGATACCACTGGGAGCCCCAGCCCAACACCTTGCCATTGGCGAAGACGTGCGTTGAAGTCGGCCGGACTCCAATAGCGTCCCATTCAACTGGGCCAAAGAACCCGGGGATCTCCGGCAGTCCCGGATCGGGCCGGCCATCTGGAAGCATCACCATGCCGAAGGTGAGTGTGGTTGCCCGACCAGTTTTCACTTGCTGCCCCGCGAGAAACCGCCCGTCGGGAAGCAAGCTGGAAGGGCCATTTTGCGCGTTGAAACTATGAAATTCGGCATCCAAACCGCCGTCGGGCTTCAGGCGCACCATCCGGCCATCAACAATCACTAGGACTCGGCCATCCGGCAGCACGGTGACCGGGCGGCAACAGCCTGAGCCTTCCGGGGCCTGGAACCCGGCATCCAGCACGCCGTCTTGACTGAACCGCAGCAATCGGTTTGTGCCCTGGACGAGAAACGAGCCCTCAATATGCTGCCAGACTCTTGCGGTCTGCCCCGGATACCAGCCCGGGGAAGTGGCGGCGAAGGTCGGGTCTATCGTTCCATCGCTTAACAAGCGTAGCAGGACCTGGGAGTTGTCGTCCGCCCATCGGGCCACGACCAACCGCCCGCCGGGCTGCCGCAGCAGCGCCTCGGGTGGGTTCCCAAAAGCATCCAGCAGCGGTGTGAAGGTCTTATCGAGCCGTCCATCGGCCTCCAAGCGGACCAGTCGCCACTTGAACCGATCCTGCACTGACTGGAAGTAGCCCGACACAAAGACCCTCCCATCTTCATCGGCCAGAAAGCTACTGACTGAAGTGACTTCGGCCGGCAATTCGGTCAGTCCAACCAAGTTCCCCGAGGAGTCGTATCGAAACAGCACGTGTCCACCCGGCGGGCTGCCGTCGAAGAATCCGTTTAATCGAAGCAGACCACCGTCGGGCAGGGCTGCCGTGGGCTCCGGGTCGAATCGGACGGGGAATGCCAGGGACCCGCTCATTTGGGCCGCAGCTTGAAAATCCTGGGTGGCGGGTGCTTCGTTGTCGCGGATCTCCGCGGTGGCCGAAGCTCCGTCGCCAATCGTGATACCAGGCGACGGATTGGAGAGGCGAGCGGACAGCGTTTTGGACAGGTTCACGACGCCGTTGTCCGTGGCAGGAACCTGAATCTTGGTGTCCGCGAATCGGGCTCCTGCCGGAATTGTCACCATGCCGTTCGTCAGGACGAAATCCACTCCTGGAATCGCCGACCCTTCCCCGGTGGTGGCCCAGTCCACGGTCACCGGCAAGTTGGTGTCGCCGCTGCGCTCGACGAAAAAGCCGATGATTCCCCCTTCAAACCCGCCATAAAATCCGGGGAGGCCGCTTTCGCCGGGGAAGCGTAACCAGGTTGCATGCAGGTTCACAGAAGCGGGCCGGCTGTGAATGACTACGGCGAGGTTGGTTTGGGCACCAGCCTCCGCGCCGTGGATGACTTCGAGCCGCAACTCAAGAGTCTCGTCACTCTCCGGCAGGCCGTCGTCCGCAGCATCAAACGCAAAGAAACTGGGAGGGTTGGCAGCATCCTCGTAAAGAATTCGCTCTTGTGACCACAATCCATAGTAGTCATCCGCCGTGGCGGTTCCGCCGGTGAGCCAGACCCGATAGCGGATTTCGCCGGCCCAAGGAGCAGGCGAGACAGCCAGAGGAATGAACAGGGATTGCCCTTCGACGACTTCCACGTTGTTGGTGCCAAACTCAATCGTAGTGGCGGCGCGGGCTGGCGAGAGCGCGAGGATCCCGAGGGTCGTCAGAAGACTGAGACAGCGCCTTGGAGACAGCGATGGTATGCAGTTCATGTTCTTGGCGTCAGAACGTCGTGGAAAAGCGACGAACCTTCACCCGGTGAAGAAGCAACCGCGCGCTGAAGTAACCGGAAATCGGATGAAATCTGTGACCTCGGGGGAGAAGAGGTGAAGAGACTCTGACCCCCTTGCCGAGGAAAGAGTCCGCGCGGGATTTACGGTCGCCGCAGTCGATAAAGGCGCGCGCCGCGGGAGAGTGAGTCCGCAACCGTCACGCGCCCCGGAGTGGGAGGTTGAATTTCCTGTAGCGACACGGGTTGCCAGCCCGGGTTCGATTCCAGCGTATCCTTGGCCTCCAGCGCGAAGCCGATAGCGTCGTCTGGCCAGGAGAGAATCACGGTGCTTTCAGTGACGGCTTTCACCACCAGCGCTGGAATGGGAATCACGGTGAACTCGGTGGCTGCCGTCGTGTCGCCATGCGGGGTCTCCACCCGAAACAATCCGCTGGTGGCTCCCGCTGGCACGGTCACCGACAAGCGGAGGTCAAGGAAGTCCGCGTTGGTGGAAAAAGCAAAGGTCGCCGGCTGGCCGTTGAGCGTGACCTGGGTGGCTCCGGTGAAGTTGGTTCCGACGAGCGTAACGACCTGTCCGGGCGCTCCGGTTGCCGGGGTGAATGAAGTGATCCCCGGCGGCGGCGTGGGATACCAACGCAGCGTGAAATTGCCCATCGTGCCCACGAGGTTGTCCGCCCAAACTCCAGCTACGGCGATGGCATAGGTGCGATCGATGGCCGCTGAAAAGCTGGCACGACTGGATGTCCTGGAACCGTAGTCAACGCTGCTCGCCACTTCGTCTAAGGTCTCAATTGCCGTCCCGGAGAAGACGGTCAGGATGCTATCGAAGGTGGTGCCCGTGGTTAGATCGAACGTGAACCAGCCGTCGCTCGGCGCGGTCCACTGATACCATACGGAAGCGTCGTAATCGAAAAAATAGTAACCTTTAGGCGGTTGCTCGCTTGTTTCGACCGTCGCCGTTCGGTTGTTCGCCGTGATGTTCCCTGCAGCTCCCGCAATTCGCAGAGCACCGGCGAAATCGTCGTTCAGCAACGGGAATCGAAATGACCAAAGATAGTCATCGGCAGGGGAATCCTGCTCCTGGTGATCAAAGTTACCGTCCAACGTTCGACCCTCGATGTCTTTTGCTAAGGCGGTAATGCGAGCCGTATGATTCGTGCGAAGAAATGGCTCTTGATGACGAAACGTGAATTGCGTGCCGTCGGGTGACCACTCGAAATTGCCTGCCACGGGCGGGTCGATGACGAAGGCTTGCTCCACGCTGGTCCGGTTCATCGGCTGACTGAAGACGACATGAACGGGCACATTAGTACCGGCACGCAAACCAGTCGGTGAACTCCAAATTACCATCGGCGCACGGGAAGAATCGGTGAGAGATTGCAACGCGCGCGCCACATTCAATCGTCCGCCGGTCACAGTTTTTCCCTTCGCTGCTGGAACGGGGTCCACCGAACCCAGAAGGGCAGTGCGCAATTCGGCGATGGAAATGCCGGGCTTGGCCGCGCAGAGCAGCGCTGCCGCCCCGGCCACATGGGGTGTCGAAGCGGAGGTGCCCCTGAACGTGGTGATGTAACTCTCACCGAAACCTGTCGTTATCGTCTCCGTGCCAGGAGCGATCAGATCGACGGTCGAGCGTCCATAGCTAAAGAGCAATTCATCCGAACGGCCACTGCCACCCACGGTCACGATGTTGAACAAATCCGCCGTGTTTATTAGCCATTGCGTGGAATCAAGATCGAAACCCGAATTGCCTGCAGGGAACGCGCAGAGAATGCCTTCGGCTCCGACAGCGCGCACCGAATCCGTGACAATCTCGCCGACGACATCGTCGCTCCAACCGAGACTGACCACGCGGAGATTGACTCCTCGCCGCTTCATCTGAACCAAGTATTCCATGGCTTCCGCAAATTCCGACTTGTCGCTCGTATAAAACAAACTCTGGTCGCCGCCGGAATACTTTATGGCCATGATATTGACCTGCCAGTTGATCCCGGCGAAGCCAATATTGTTGTTCCCGACGGCCCCGATTACTCCGGCAGTCTTGGTGCCATGAGGGTTAGGGTCAGGAGAGCTTGGATCGGTGTTCCCGAAATCCATGGGATCGCCTGTGTGATTCTGGACGTCGATCCCGTGCACATCGTCGATGTAACCATTGCCGTCGTCGTCGATGCCGTTGGTGGCCTTGTCTCGGTTTTGTGCGTCAAGACCCGTCTCTCCGGGGTTGCGCCACATGTTGGCCGCGAGGTCGGGATGGAGGTAATTGACCCCGGTATCGATCACGGCAACCACAACATTGGAACTGCCGGTGGTCGTGGCCCAGGCTTGTTCCATTCCAATCTTCTTCAAGTTCCACTGTGAGCGGTAGCGGGGGTCGTTCGGCACGATCGGAGCGGGGTCTTCGGAGTGCGGCCGGACTACCGGATCCTCCGATGTTCCAGCTTCGGGAGGAGGCGGCGGAACCGGCGGCAGGCGCAGAACGGTCCGATTCGGCTCCACGTGCAGGACCCCGGGTTGAGCGCGATAGCGGGCCATGCCTTCGGCTAGACTGACTCCTGCAGGCAATCCAGCGCAGTGCCAGCCGATCACCTCAAAACGCCGTATTGTGGTGGCGCCCACAGCGGCATCCGCGGCCTGGGCCAGAGCGCCGGAAGGTCCTCCCTCGCATTTAACCAGCAGCTCAACGGGAATCGCTTCATCGGCGTAGAGGGCGCCGCGGTTCAGTCCCAGGGCAAGGGCGGCGAATAAAACTCCGATGGAGAGGCGGGAGAGCATGGTCAACAGGTAACGGGGAATTCGACCCAATCTGCCTCGGGGCAGGAGACTCTGACTCCCTCCCGAGCAAAAGGCCGGACGGATTTACGGCCGCCGCAGTCGATAAAGGCGCACGCCGCGGGAGAGTGAGTCCGCAACCGTCACGCGCCCCGGAGTGGGAGGCTGAATTTCATCCAGCGATACGGGTTGCCAGCCCGGGTTCGATTCCAGCGTATCCCTGGCCTCCAGCGCGAAGCCGATAGCGTCGTCTGGCCAGGAGAGAATCAGGGTGCTTTCAGTGACGGCTTCCACCACTAGCGCTGGAATGGGAATCACGGTGAACTCGGTGGTTGCCGTCGTGTCGCCATGCGGGGTCTCCACCCGAAACAATCCGCTGGTGGCTCCCACTGGAACGGTCACCAACAAGCGGAGGTCAAGGAAGTCCGCGTTGGTGGAAAAAGCAAAGGTCGCCGGCTGGCCGTTGAGCGTGACCTGCGTGACTCCAGTAAAGTTAGTGCCGTTGAGAGTGATGACCTGGCCGGGAGAACTGATGGCGGGTGTGAATGAAGTAATGTTCGGAGGTGGGGTGGGATACCAACGGAGCGTGAAGTCTCCGTCGCCGGGTACGGCGTTGTCATCGAAATCACCGGCAACCACCGCGGAGTAACTCGCGTCGGCTTGTACCGCGAGACTCACTCGACTGGCCTTTCGATTACCGAAGTTGTTGTTGCTGGCGAGCTCAATCAGCTCCTCGTAATTCGTCCCACGAAAGACACCCAATGTGGTGTTGATCTTGGTTCCCGGACTCAGGTCAAAAGTCACCCAGCCGTCTGCCGGCGCCGTCCAATGGTACCAAAGAGTAGCCGTCAAATAGATCCCCGCCCGGTTCAACGCGTCGGGCTCGTCCACTTCATCCACCGCGCGTTTGTTGTTACCGCTAGCAGAGCCTTCGAATTCCTGAATTCGTTGCGCGTCGGCCAGGTCGTCGTTCTCGGGCTGGAAGTCGAAAGTCCACACGTAGTCATCCTCCGGTGCGCCTTGAAGGGTCCGGTCATAGTTTCCAT
>DLVS01000389.1 GCA_003445095.1 Verrucomicrobiales bacterium | reverse complement strand
GGTGAACCGAACTCCGTCTCTGGCGATGGAGTCAATGTTAGGCGTTGGAATGTCGGTGCCGCCGTGTACACCCACATCAGCGTAGCCCAAATCGTCCGCGATGATCACCACCATGTTGGGCCGACGAGTTGCGCCCTCCGCTCCGTGGATTGGTTGGTGCGGGGTCGAACCGAGGATCAATAAGAACGTGAGAACCAGCGAACCAGTGCGATGCATGGTAAGTACGCTAATCGCTCAAGGAGCAGGGGTTGTAATCGAGTTTGTAGGCGCTCTTAACCGAGTGGCTATGACCGACTCGGTAGAGTTTCTGCTTTGAAGCCTACTTCACCACCGGTTTGCCCGCCGCGACCCAGGCTTGATAGCCGCCCTCGATGGCGACGGCGTTTTCGAACCCGTTCGCCTCAAAATACTCCAAAGCGCGCACAGTCCGGTAGTGCCCCGTCACACTGTGCACGATGTAATGCTTGCTTTTATCGAGGGGTTTGAGCGCATCTTTGTAATGATCGTCATCGGTGACGTCGAGATTGACGGCGCCTTTAATATGTCCGGCCGCATAGGCGGCGGGAGGGCGGAGATCCAAAATTACCGCATCGGGATGAGCGGCCAGGTATTTCTCGGTCTCATCGATGGAAAGCTCCTTGTACTTGGTCTCGTTGACGATCTTATAGCCTTGTTCGTTATAGCCCGGTTTGGGTGGCGGCACCGCGGCGGCCTCGGAGCGAGATCCATTGCTTTTAGCTTCCCAGTCTCGAGAGCGGGTTTCGCCGCCGCGCGTGAAAGCAATCGTTCCCACGATTTTGTCCCCCGAGATCTTCCCGGAATAGCGATTAGTCGTCGTGGTGCCGTTGGCCTGGCGAATGACCTCGAAGGAAATTGCGTCGCCGTTCACGGTGCCATTGGCGATGGGAGTGTCGGTCGGTTTTCCATCCGCACCCGGCGTTGAAATCTTTCCGCTCAAACCCGAATCGTTCGCTCTCAAACTGAGAACGTTCTCCTTGTCCGGGGCGCCGTTGCGGCCAGCCGTGACCCAAAGCCAGTTGCCGCCGACTCCCGCCGCGAAGGCGAACTGAATCAGGGCCGTGTGAGTAATGAGTGCGCCAAAGGCGAATAGGTATTTAGTCGGTGTATTCATAAAGTGATTGTGTAAGTGATAAATCAAAGTCAGTGCGCGGACCGGGGGTTGTTCCCGGCTCCGTCCCACCACTCAGTGGGACGGAGCGGGACGGCAGCACCCCACACGGCATGCATCCACTAGCGCTGCCTGATTTGGCTCATGCGAGGATATCCTTGTGCACTTCGCCAAAAACGTCGGTAAGGCGGAAATCACGACCGCCATAGCGGTAGGTGAGCTTCTCGTGATTTAGCCCAAGAATATGAAGCATCGTGGCGTGGAGGTCATGGTAATCCATCCGCCCCTCCACGGCTTTGACACCGTACTCATCGGTCGCTCCGTAGCTGTATCCCTTCTTCACGCCACCGCCGGCCATCCACATCGTCCACCCTTTGGTGTTGTGATCCCGGCCATCGGGTTTGGGACTGTCGGCCGTCCGGCCAAACTCACCGCCCCAAAGGACCAGAGTGTCCTCCAACAGTCCTCTCTCCTTTAGGTCGGTGAGCAAGCCGGCGATCGGTTTGTCAGTCGCGCGGCAACTCTTCTTAAGCCCGCTGACGAGTTGGCCGTGATGATCCCAATCATCATAGCAAACCTCGATGAAGCGAACGCCGGCCTCCGCGAAACGACGCGCCAGCAAGCATTGGCGTCCGAAATCATCGGTTTCCTCTTGGTTGATGCCGTAGAGGTCGAACGTTGTCTGCGATTCCTTGGAGAGGTCCGTGACGTCGGGGACTTCCGCCTGCATCTTGAAGGCCAGCTCATACGACTCGATGACGCCTTCGACCTGTTGGTCGAAGTTGCCTTGTTTAAGCAAATCGCGGTGGTTGGCCTGGACCAGATTGAGCAAGGCCCGCTGACTCTTTGCCGTCGTCGCTCGATTGGCGATGTTGCTGACGTCGCACTTTTGAATCGGTGTCTTGGAGTCGCCAATCCTGGTTGCCGAGAACACCGACGGTAGAAACGCAGCTTCATACGGCTGACCCCCGCCAATCGCGAGCGCTGGTTTGATGCTGATGAAACCCGGCAGGTTCTGATTCTCGGTGCCAAGACCATAAAGCACCCATGAGCCCATCGAAGGGCGTACAAATACGGGACTACCGGTATGCAAGGCCGGCCAAGCTTGAGGATGCAACGCGGGCGCGTTGGTCCACATCCCTTTGAGGAAGCAGAGCTCGTCCACCTTGGTGGCGACCTGCGGGAACAGCTCCGACACCCAGGCGCCACTTTTGCCGTGTTGTTTGAATTCGAATTGAGGGCGGATCAGCGCGCGCTCTTCGTTTTCGGGACCAGGCTTGCCGTCATCTTGAACGAGCTTGGGCTTGTATTCAAACGTGTCGAGGTGCGATGGAGCGCCCTCCATGCCGAGAAAGATCACCCGCTTGGCGCGCGGCGTGAAGTGCGGTCGCTTGGGCAGGAGCAAACTCTTTTCAGCCGCCGACGGCGAAGTGCTGGCAAGTGCTGACTGAGTAGCCAGCCCGGCAAAGGCCATATAGCCAAAGCCCGCGGTGGTCAGTGTCTTCAGTAGGTCACGTCGTGTATAGACGCCCGGCATCACGCCGTCGCAGCGGCGCGGATGGGAATATTGGCTCATATGATTGGGAGTGGGAGTTAGCTTAGAATAGTTAGCGGAGGTATCGGAATTCAGCATTGGCAAAAAGCGACTGCGTGAACAACGACCAGGCGGCTTCTTGCTGATCGCGCGGCTTTTCGACGGCCGCGAGTTTGGAGGTTCGCTTCACGACTTCAGCCGGTGTGCCGTTGGCACGTACTGCGTTCGACACAATTTCCAAAGTGAGCGTCCCGTTTTCGTCATTGCTCGTCAGACTCGAGAGGTCGTCTGAACCTTGATATTCATGCACCTGCTCTCGGATGAACTGCCGGGCTCGTTTGATCTCTGCTGACGTCGGTTCCCGCAGCAGTGTGGCCTTGTAGGCTTGTCGGATCCGCTTCTCGTCGGATTCCTTGGCGGTCAGTAAGCGCCGGGCGAAGTGAACCGATTCGGACTGCACAAACGGGTTATTGAGTAGATACAATGCCTGATTGGGCGAAGTGGTGTCTTCGCGGCGCGCGATCACCAAGTTCGGATTGGGGAAATCGAACAGCGAGAGTTCCTCGGGCACCACGTCGCGTGGCACCGGCAAATACACGCTCCGTTTGCGGAAATCCGTGGGGAAATCCGTCGGCCAGATGTTGACCCCATAATAGCCGTCGCCGAAGTCGGCCGTAACCGCGCCTTGGAGCGGTTCTAAGTCCAGTCGCCCGCTGGCCGCGAGGATGGAGTCGCGAATCGACTCGGCCTTGAGTCGGCGAGGCGAAGCACGCCACAGCAGCGTATTTCCGGGATCTACTTCATTGGCTTTCTCAGCAATTTGCGAACTCAACTGATAGGCGCGCGTCAATACCAATGAGCGCACCAGTTGCTTGATCGACCAGTTTTGTTCGCTGACAAACTTCGCAGCGAGATAGTCGAGCAATTCGGGATGAGTCGGCGCGACTCCGAGGTGGCCGAAGTTGTCAGAGGTAGCAACGATGCCGACGCCGAAGAGCTGCTGCCACGCCCGATTCACCGCGACTCGAGCCGTTAGCGGATTTTCGGGATGCGTAATCCACTCGGCATATTGTAGACGACCGCTGCTGTCCTCCGGCAACGCCGGCGCGTCTTTGAGTTCGAGGATTCGCAAGAATCCGCGGGGCACGACCTCCTTGGGTTTTGAAAGGTCGCCGCGGAAATAGAGAGGCGAATCCGCCGGTTCGAGGTCTTTAACCCCCATCGCATAGGGACCCCGGGCCGCCACTCGCTCCACGGGCTCGGCGTTCGTGGGGCGCGGGCCGAAGCCACCGCGTCGTCCAGCAGCGCCATTGGTGCCGCCTCGGCGATTGGCAAAGTTGTTGGTGCGGCCGTTAAAATTGCGATTGGTATTGACTGCCATGTTGGGGGTGGGGCCGCCACCATTAAGAACGTCGCGGTCCGGATTTCCCGCCAGTCCCAGCAATGGCGTGGGCCGCCGGTTGCCGCGCCCGCCAACGGTGCCGTAAAGCGTGTCCGTACTCGAAAAGATGCCGGCTAACGCGTGATAGTCCCGGGTCGGGATCGGGTCGAACTTGTGGTCGT
>DLVS01000632.1 GCA_003445095.1 Verrucomicrobiales bacterium | reverse complement strand
CGAGGGCGTTTGGCACTTCACACGTTTGGGCTACGCTCCGCTAGCATGCGACTCCCTCCCCCTCCGCTGCCCACCCTCGATCATCGCCGGCCGGGCGCCTCGCTCATCCACGTCAGCGATTCTTTAGAGAGTGTGGCCGATGTCGTCCTCACCGGAAAATCACCGGAGCAACAGAAACTCATCGTCGCCGATTTCATCGAAGGTCTGCGTGCCCGCGGTCACAGCATTCCTACCGTTACTTCGACCCCCTACATCAACACGATCCCTCCCGACGAACAACCAGAGTACCCAGGAGATATTGCGGTCGAGCGACTCCTGAAGTCTTACATCCGCTGGAATGCGATGGCCATGGTGGTCAAGGCCAACTCGGGAAACCTGGGAGTCGGCGGCCACATCTCCACGTACGCTTCGCTCGCGACGCTTTACGAAGTTGGTTTCAATCATTTCTTCCGTGGCGGCGATGAAGGCATCGCCGACATGATCTACTTCCAGGGGCACGCTTCCCCTGGCAATTACGCGCGGTCGTATTTGGAATACCGTCTCGATGACCAACACCTCCTCAACTTCCGGCAAGAACTCGATACCCACCCAGGTTTAAGTTCATATCCGCATCCTTATCTGATGCCGGATTACTGGCAGTTCCCCACGGTGTCGATGGGCTTGGGGCCCATCAGCTCGATTTACCAGGCCCGTTACAGTCGTTATCTCCAGCACCGTGGACTCATCAAGACGGATCGTGAACCCAAGGTATGGTGTTTCATCGGGGACGGAGAAAGCGATGAACCGGAGACACTGGGCCAGATTGCCGTGGCGGGGCGTGAGGGCCTCGACAACTTGATCTGGGTCGTCAATTGCAACCTCCAGCGTCTGGACGGCCCGGTGCGCGGCAATGGCAAGATCATTCAAGAACTCGAAGGACTATTTCGCGGCGCCGGTTGGAATGTGATCAAAGTCATCTGGGGCGGCGATTGGGACGATTTATTAGCAAAAGATCGCAGCGGTCTCCTGGTGAAACGGATGGAAGAGGTCGTCGACGGTGAGTATCAGAAATATATTGTCGAGCCCGGGAGTCATATTCGGAAGCATTTCTTCGGGAAATATCCCGAGCTCCTTCGGCTGGTCGATCATTTGACTGACGATCAACTGAAACGATTGATGCGTGGAGGCCATGATACCAACAAAGTGTACGCGGCCTATGAGTTCGCGACCAATCGAGCCCAGGGACGGCCCACAGTAATCTTGGCGAAGACGGTCAAGGGATATGGCTTGGGCGAGGCCGGAGAGGGCCGCAACCCGTCGCATCAACAAAAGAAGCTGAACGAGCGCGAGCTGCGAGAGTTTCGAGGCCGGTTCAAAGTGCCGATTGAAGACGACGTTATTGCGGACATGCCGTTCTATCGGCCGGCCAAAGATTCGGCGGAAACCCAATACTTGCTCGCCCGCCGTCAGGCCCTCGGCGGATTTCTTCCGCGACGCGAGACGAAGGCTCCCCAGCTCAACGTCCCGGTCGCGCAGGACTTCACTCAGCTTACCAAAGGGATGCGCGGCGCCTCCACCACGAAGGCGTTTGTCCTCTTGTTAAGCTCTCTGCTCCGCCACAAGGAACTCGGAAAATTGGTCGTTCCCATTGTGCCCGACGAGGCGCGCACGTTCGGAATGGATGGCTTGTTCAGCGAGATCGGAATCTACAGCTCCAAAGGACAACTCTACGACCCGGTAGACCGCAGCAATGCTACGTACTATCGTGAATCGAAGACCGGCCAGTTGCTTGAAGAAGGCATCAACGAAGCCGGCTCCATGGCCAGCTTTGTCGCCGCGGGCACTGCCTACAGCAACTTCGGCGTGCCGACGATTCCGTTCTACATCTACTACTCCATGTTCGGATTCCAGCGGGTCGGTGACCAGATTTGGCTCGCCGGGGATTCCCGTTGCCGAGGTTTTCTCTTGGGTGCGACCTCGGGTCGAACCGCGCTAAATGGAGAAGGACTCCAGCACCAAGATGCTCATAGCCACCTCGTCGCCGGGACTGTGCCCAACCTGATGGCCTACGAGCCTGCGTACGGATATGAACTCGCTGTCATCATCGCCGACGGACTTAAGCGAATGTATCAAGACGCAGAGAACGTATTCTATTACATCAGCCTTCATAACGAGGACTATTCCCATCCCGCTCTGCCGGAAGATCCCGCGGTCGCCGATGGCATTCTTCAAGGGATGTACAAACTGAAACCCGGCGCAGAAGGCTTGAAACACAAAGCGCAACTGCTGGGTTCGGGCTGCATTCTCTTGCAGGCGCTGCGGGCGCAGCAGTTGTTGGAGCCGTACGGAGTCAGTGCGGATGTATGGAGCGTGACGAGCTACAAACGTTTGCGCAGCGACGCCCTCGCCACCGAGCGGTGGAATATGTTTCACCCCACGGAAACTCCGCGGGTGAGCTTTTTAGAGAAGACGGTCGCCGGCCGGCCAGGTCCGTGGATCGCAGTATCGGACAATCTCAAGTTGGTGGCGGATCAGATTGCGCCCTGGATTCCGGGCGGTCTCACCAGTCTCGGCACCGACGGATTTGGTCGGAGCGATTCCCGAAGCAAGCTACGGCGGTTTTTCGAGGTTGATGCTGAGTGCACGGCCATTGGGGTTTTGTACGCACTGGCGAAGAAGGGAGAATTGCCGCCGGCAACCGTGGCGAAGGCGATCCGCGACTTGGGAGTCGATCCCGAGAAAGCGTTTGGGCTGTGTGTTTGACCTGCGGGCACCTTGTTCAGAAGGCAGCGGCCACTGATTCAGAGCCGCCAAATAGCAGGACGGCGCGCTGCCGTGCCGCTTAGTAGCCGGAGCCTGAGGAAGGATTGCACGCGAAGCCGCGCAGGAGAAGGCCGGATCATTGGTCGGCTGCTCGCCGGACAGTTGACCGAATGGGGAGCCGTCGCCCGCGGTCAATGCAGTGCATTTTCTTCGTGCCTTCTCGTGAGTCTTCTTCCATTTCCGCCTGCATCGATACGTATCGGGTTAGGCTACGGTTTCGTCTCGGAGATTGGAGAATGATTCAAAGGCGCAAACAAGTGGCGCAAATGAGTCGGTAGGTATTCCTCGAAAGAATTCCCGCCGGCGGTGGACATCTGGCTGAACTCCGTCTTAATGAACACTTGGTACGTGTTGTCGGGTTGTCGGGTGACTGAAAGAATGCGCGAGTTCGCGCCGAAGTCGTTGAGTTGCTCTCGGATCCATCCCTCAGCGGTTTTGAGAATCAGATCGGCCCGAGACTGGCCCATTTGCTCGACGAGCGTTCGCTCGAACTGGTCTCTAAGTGACGCGCCGAGCTCAGGCAGAGGCGGTATTTCAATCGTGAGCCTTTCGCCCTGACGTGGCTGCATTCCCGGGATGTCGGTGTCGAAACGCTGCGCGTGGGCGGCTTCCTGAGCGCGATACTCCGCCACGAGGCGCGAGAGGCTGTCGTTCAATTGCCGCGTTTGTTCGGGGTTGAGTGTCAGCACCGAGCCGACCGCTGGATTGAGAATGCCCGCGGGACTGAACGGCTGGACCGGGAACCGCGTGAGCAGCCCTTTATCGAGCCAGACGTAGGGCGATTCCGGGTCCCAATCGGGCAACCGGACCGGCGGCGCGCTCCAGCGGGCCTCGGTGTTACCCGGCGCCAGTTCGTGCGCTAAGGTCGCCGTGTTGGCGGCAATTTCATCTCGGCGTGCCCGTTCTTCCGCCAATTCCCGCTGGGCGGTTTCCAAACCAATCCGTAGCTCTGAGACTTGGGTTTGCGCGCGCGCGACTTGTTCCGCGAGCGCGGCGTTCGTGCGCCGGAGGTTTCGCAGGGATTGGTGTCGCAGCATCCCGAAAATGACTGCGGCGACGATGATCCAGAGAATGATGGCGAGACGGTTCGAGCGCATGGAAGTTACCTTCAAGGCTGATTGGAGCTCGGCGGCGGTAACGGCGGGACAGCCGGGCTTCCGCGTCGGGCGGCATCAATCCAGTCCTGTAGATAAGGCCGGAGAAAGGTCGGGATTTCATCCACGGGAATCGAAGCATTCATGGTGCTTTGCTCGCTGGAGAGGCCCCAGCCCAGGCGCGGTGGATCCGCCGACAGTCCGGGTTCTTGGTAGAAGCGCAGGCGGTGATCGGCGCTGAAAATGGTCATGCCGGTGTTGATGCCCGAGGCCTGCTCGCCCTGAATCCAGTCTTTGAGGGAACGGGCGAATAATTCAGCCCGCTCGGGGTCGAGCACGGAATTGAGGTCTAGCAGGAAGGCGTCGCGAAGTTCGCGCACTCGATCCTTAACTCCTGTGATTTCGAACACGCGCACGTCTTGGGGAGCATGGCCGTTCAGATCTTGGGCCCTCGGCGTCACCGGACGCATTGCGTCGGCCTGAGTCGCTTGGAAATCGGCTAAGAACCGGTCCACGCTCGCCTGTACGGCGGTGGCCTCTTCCGGTGTCAGTTGGAGGGCGGCTTTGATTTCGGCAGAGAGCTGGCCTTGACGGTTGGTGACACCGACCAGCGACAACTTATGCAGCAGTTCTTTGGGCACCCGCGCGACCGGTGACCGGTCATCCCATTGGTACCGTGCCGACTTCGGCCAGGAGTCCTTTCGGGATTGCAACGACACAAAGCGACCTTCCGCGTTGAGTGAGTCGGCGCGCGCTTTGACCAACGAGTCTTGAAGCCGGCGGGCCTCTGTGTCGGCTCCGGCTAGTTCCTGTTCGAGTTCATGGAATTGGTTGGACAGCGCGGCGTTGGTCTTCGCTTCGACTTGGTAGGTTCGCCATTGCCAAACCAACGGCAGTCCCACGAGCAACGCGCACACCAGCGCCGTCTGTGTCTTAGTTAGTGCCATAATGTTAATCAGGATGAGGTTAAACCCAGTCGCCGCACTTCCGGCGGCCAGCCCCGCATTCGTCGCGGCGGCCACCAGACCCGACGGCACCGCTTGAACGGCCTGGGTCAACACGGCGGCTCCGCCGGCGGTGGGAACGGCAAATCCGCGCCCGCGGAAGAAGTTCGTCAGCCGTTCCAGTGCTCGAGAAACTCTTTTTCGCGCCGCCTCTTCGTCGACGCCGAGAACGGTGCCCACTTCCCGCAGGCTGCGTTCCTCCAAATACCGCAAAACTAAAGCCAGACGGTCCGGGTCGCGGAGGTTCAGTAGCCCTTCGTCGAGGAGCAATGCCAGGTCGTCGGCTTGATTCGAGGGACTGGAACCGGCTTGCTCCAATTGCGCCAAGGCCGCCGCGGTCGATTCACGGCGCTGACGACGAAGCTCGGCACGGATGCGCGCTTTGGACTCAAGAATGGCGGTGCGGTGTAGCCAGCCGGCTAGGGTCTCGTGGCCCGCCAGTCTGGGAGCCTTGCGGGCCAGGGCGACAAAAACGTTCTGCGTGATTTCCTCGGCGATCCCGGAATCGCCGACCTGCCGGAATGCGGCGCCATACACGAGATTCACGTGGCGGGCGACGAGCGCTTGGAAAGCCGTCTCGGACCCTTCCCGGGCGTAAGTCCTGACCAGTTCGTTGTCTCCCGCGGCGGGATTCATTTCACCCACCACACTGCCGCCACGGGCCGGAACCGGACAGGGCAGATTTAAAATCTGAAATCTGAGGCAATCGTCGATCGTGGATCATGATTCCACTTTGCGCAGATGCTCCGGTCCAGGTACGGATTGGGTGCGCTGGGACGCAGGTCCATTATTGTTCCCGCGTTTTCCGCCTGTCCTTAAACTCCTATTGAAATCGCAGTAATGAAACTTCACCTCAAAACGAAATATTTTGGCCGTTTGATCGGCGGTTGGACGGCTGCGCTGATCTTGCTGCTGTCCCCAACCTACGGGACCACCATTGGCCTCAATTTCTCCGATGATTGGGGAGATGGAGGCGGCGCCGACGTTACCGAGGAGGCCTTCGGAGTCCCGGCGGCCAACTGGTACAACCTGCCTCGCATCTTTAACTCCGAAAACGGGACCGGTGTGTCCTCGAATGCCAACGTAACGCTTCCGGAAGGAGGCTCGTTGAAGGTGGAGTGGTCGTGTATTATGCCGTCTTCTGCTTGAAAAAAAAAACATCACCATCACCACCCCACCCCCACCTTCTTCCCCCACGCCATCCCCCCCCCCCCCTCCCCTCCCCCCACACCCCCCCCCCCCCCCCCCTACCCCACGCCAC
>DLVS01000026.1 GCA_003445095.1 Verrucomicrobiales bacterium | reverse complement strand
AACACGGCTGCGGCCAGCGCTCTTGGGCGCTCTTGCGGCAGCCGTAATTCCTTCCTTCACCTCCCACGCAGCCGACCTAATCGCCGGCTGGGACTTCGAAAAGGTCGAATCCGACGGCGTTTCGATCAAGTCAGTGGTCGGCCCTTTTGTCGGCACTATTGAAAACGCCGCGATCCTGACGGACGCCGGAGGCGGACGCCCCGGGGCCGGTGGCGGCAAGGGATTCGATGTTTCGGTGAATAATGCTGGGTGGCTGTATTTGGAGGCATCTGGCGACGACAACCCGATGAATCGTGCCGCAGTGGACGACCAAACGACCGTCGTGCTCTGGCAAAAAAACAACAACAACATCAATAGCAGCTCGTTCTGGTGTATTGGTGACGGTTATGATCGCGCCTATCAATTTCACGTTCCCTGGTCTGACGGGACAATCTACTTCGACACTTCCGGCGGATGCTGCGGCGCCAATCAACGCCAAAGCATGAACGTCGTATCCGTATTCCCAGACCACGATTGGACGGCTTGGAACCACTACGCCTTTGTCAAGGACGGGGGAACCAAGAGAATCTACGTCAACGGTGAACTGCTGGTGGAAGGTGAAGGTTACGATCCACTGCCCTTGACATTTACTGCTCTAACAATCGGGGGCCAGAATCGAAGCAGTCCGCCGGACGCGGTGATCGATGATTTCGCAATTTACAAGGGCATCCTCACCGTCGAAGAGATTAAAGCTTTGGCGGCCGGCGGCTCGCCCTTCACACCTCCGGTCGATACCGACGGCGACGGCATGCCGGACGATTGGGAAACCCAATTTGGTTTCAATCCGAACAATCCGGCTGACGCCACTCAGGATGCCGACAACGACGGCGCCACCAACTTGGCAGAGTACCAAGCCGGGACTAACCCGACGGACACCACCAAACCGACCGTCACTTCTGCGGCCGGGACTGCGACGCTCGACACGGTTATTCTGACCTTCTCCGAGAATCTCGACCCTGTGTCGGCTCAAGATAAATCCCATTACACGATCACTCCGGCCTTGGAGGTTACGGGCGCGACGCTCAAAAAGAACGTCGTCACTCTGACGACAGCGGCGCAGACGCCTGGAGCTACGGCGTACACCGTCAAAGTGAACAACGTTCTGGACACCTCGAAGAATGCGGTGCTGCCTGACTCTTCGGCAATTTTCTACTCGTACTTGATGACCAAGACAGGTGTCTTGAAGTTCTCCTTCTGGGGAGGGATTTCGGGAAACCCGGTAGAAAATCTCACTCTGGATCCGAGGTACCCGGCTTCGCCCGACTGGACTGGCGCCGTGTTCTCGGGCAATAGCCGCGACATCCTGCCTACAGATGCCAACGAAGCCTATGGCGCCACTATGGAAGGTTGGGTGACGCCAACGGAATCAGGAAACTACGACTTCTTCCTCCGGAGCGATGACGCCTCGGAGTTGTGGATTAGTAGCGATGCGACGGAGGCGAACGCCACGTTGCAGGCCTACGAAACCGGATGTTGTGATCCGTTTAAGGAACCGGGTGCCGAAGAGACGACGACGGCTCCGCTCGCTCTGACGGCGGGAAACAAATACTTCATCCGCGTCATCTACAAAGAAGGCGGCGGCGGCGATTATGGCCAAGTTGCTTGGCGGAAGGCCACGGACACGGCGACGAAGCCGGCGATATCCCTAGCGCCGATTCCCGGCAAGTACTTGAGCGCGGCGGTCGACCTTCCGGCTCCTCCGCAAGGTGCATTCTTGACACAGACACCGGCAGCCAACGCCAAGAATGTTTCCCCCGCCACCGCGGTGACCATTGTCCATCGAGATGGCAAGACAGCCTGGACCTCGGACAATGTCACGCTGAAGTTTGATGACAACCCGGTAGTTCCGGTGTTCACCAAGGATGGAAACGTTCTGACGATCAAGTACCAACCGCCGGCGCTGCTAACCGGTGCGTCAACCCATAAGGTGACCCTCGGTTACTTGGATGCGGGTGGCCAACCGGCGAGCACCGAGTGGTCCTTTGCAGTCGCCCCATTCGGTGGCGTTACAACCAAGGACAAGGTCGGAGGTTATCCGGGTCTGCTCATGGGCAGTTCGGTCTTCACAGCTGACGCAGGGGGCCACACGGGCCAGGCAGGCGACAAAGCCATTGACCTGACCTTGAAGGGTGGGCCTGTCGTATCCTCCGATCCTACGTTCATTGCTCAGGTTAATGCGGCAATTGCGGCCGACGAACTGACTGTGGCGTTCTGGCAAAAGAAGCTCGATACTGCGGATAGTTCGGCGTTCACGGTGAATTCACCGTCGGCGGGTAACGGAAGAGCGTTCCATGCGCACGTTCCCTGGAGCAACCAGAACGTCTATTTCGACACGGTTGGGTGCTGCGACGGCACGACCCAGCGCATCACGGCGGATATCAATACATTCCCCGATTACACCACCGGCGACCCGCGAGACAACCTTTGGTGGACAACCCAATACCACTTCTTCGTTTTCTCGAAGAAGGGGTCCTTTAAGCAAATCTGGATCGACGGAAAGCCGTTCTTGTCGGGTGACAGCACCTACCGCATGCCAGCGGACGTTGATGCGTTCTACATGGGCTCGGGCGGTTATGGTGCCGAGCTGAGCCACGCGATCATTGATGACTTCTCGATCTACGGGAAGGAAATGACCCAAGCCAACGTCGAAGCCCTGTTCGCGGGTACTCTGCCGACGGCACTTCCGGCCGCAGCTGGTCTAATCGCTTATTGGGACTACAACGACTCGCTAATCACAGTACCGACCATCTCGATCAACGGAACGACCATTACCTATACGGGTACGCTCACGTCGTCGACCACGTTGAACGGGACCTTTAATCCTGTGGCCGGTGCGGCAAGCCCGTACCAGATCCCGGCTGGTACTCAGGGCTCAGTGTACTACCGCTCTTCCCAATAAGGGAACGGTGGCAATAAAGAATTGTTCTCAGGGAGGCCGGACTTAGGTCCGGCCTCCTTTTTGTTTCCAAAGTGCCTCAAAGTGGACACGTTTACGATCATCCACCGGATCGAGCGCTTCCCATGAGCCGAAATTTTGGAGTGCGCCGGCAAGCGTCAGCGCGACGGCGCTGTGGCAGCCGGATGCGCATCGAATCGATTCATACGTCGCCTGGGGCTGACGCGCCGCGGCAAAACGGTTTTGTCGCTTCGCTCTGCTACCTCACTCCAAAGCCGTGCGGTTCATGGCCTCAATTCACGTCCGGATTTTGGAAGTTCCACCTTCCGATGAACCGTAAGAGACGAGGTGCCGAGACTCTGACTTCCTTGGCCCCGATGCGCGTCGCCACACCTGGAGATCTAGGTGGAGCCTCCTCACGTCGGCTCCTCCGAAGTTCATGGGCCCGACTCACCTCCGATTTTGTAATTGGAGGCGTCCCATGAACCGTCGTCGCGAACGAGGTAACGAGTCTCCACTTTATCGGAATGCCATATGCGTCCAAGGCTATCGATGGAGTCTCCTTGAGTTGTTTCCTGCGATCATCGCTCTGGTCTTGGGTACGGACTTCCGAACCGTTGAATCAGCGCCCGCCGGTAACTCCGACCTCCGAAGCTGGGAGGTGCACCCTGAAGCCGGCGAGAAGCCGGGGTTCACCCTCCTGGGGCCTTCCGCGACAGGGGTGAACTTCACCAACATTCTTGGAGGCGATGCTTTCCTTACGAATGCGGTGGCACACAATGGTTCTGGCCTCGCGATTGGAGATGTCGATGAAGACGGCCGGCCGGATATTTATTTCTGCAACTTGGAAGGCCCCAACCGGCTTTACCGCAATCTCGGCGATTTCCGATTCGAGGAAATGGACCTGGGCGAAGCTGCCTGCGCAGACCAACTCTCTACGGGGGCAGCTTTCGCGGACCTAGACGGAGACGGTGATTCCGATCTCATCGTGAACGGAATTGCTGCTGGAACTCGGCTTTTTCTGAACAACGGGAGAGCGCAATGGACGGAAGTTAAGAACTCAGGACTTTCCCGAACTGCGTCCGCAATGTCTTTGGCGCTGGCTGACATTGATGGGGATGGGGATCTCGATCTCTACTGTGCCCACTATCTTGACGTAATGTACCTGGCGGATCCGACGATCCAGATCACCATGGGCCAGATTGGGGGCCAGTGGGGCGTGACTAAGGTCAACGGACAGCCGACCTCCCAGTCCCGCTGGAAGGACCGGTTCGAAGTGCTCCCCTCGGGTGAAGTCCGCGAATTGCCGGAGGTGGACGGATTGTACCGTAACGACGGCCAAGGACACTTTACTCCGATCCAATCGACGCCCGGAACATTTCTCGATGAGCAAGGCCGACCGATTCCGCCGCCGCGCGATTGGGGCCTGGGAGTTATGTTTCGCGACCTCAATCGAGATCGCGCCCCCGACGTGTTTGTCTGCAACGACAATGCCTCACCGGACCGCCTGTGGATCAACACGGGTACGGGGACGTTTCGTGCTGCCCCGGCACTGTCGCTGCGTCACGGAAGTCGTTCCTCTATGGGCGTGGATTTCGCTGACATCGACCGTGATGGCCAGGACGATTTCCTAGTCCTCGACATGCTA
>DLVS01000520.1 GCA_003445095.1 Verrucomicrobiales bacterium | reverse complement strand
ACGAAGGGTGCTCCAGACCACCAGTCCGATCGCATGGCGCAGGAGTTCTTCCAAAATCAGGCGGAGCCCCACGGCGCCCCGGCCGATGAAAATGGATGACGAATGTAAGTTGGTGACTGGAGGGCGTCCTTCCAGCGTCATGCGAAAAATCAGGCCAGCCGTATGGATGACAAAGGCGACCATGATGAGCCACAACGCGGTCTTGCGCGCCCATTCGGCGAAGTTGAACCAATAGAAACACGACAACAGGAACGCGACCACGTAGAGCGGGATCGTGTTGTAGAAGGGGGCCATTCGGTTGAACAAAACTTCTCGGGATGCCTTCGCGAGGTCCGGAGCCACCACCGGATTGCGGGCGAGTTGCTGGCGGTATCCGACAACGGCCGCGTTGAAGTCGGCGGCTTGACCATTTCGAAAAGCCGCGCTCATGGCAGCCCACGAACCTACCGCCTCTGGCAGCGGCTCATCGCGGATGTGGCTGAGGAGCACTTCGCCTATGCGGCTCCAATCTTCGGACGTTTTACTGGGTGGAGGCGGAATGACCAACGGCGTTTGCATCTGCTGCGTGACGTCGTAGCGGCTGGCAAAACGGAGCAAACGTTCGAGCGCGTTGGTGTTGTAGGCCCGGCCGGACTGTTGGTCACGCGCCGCCGCAACACCGGCAGGGATCGCCGCCTCAAACTCAGCCAGCTCCGTCACGAAATTCGTCGTGTCCTGCGGATGCACGCTGTTCTTCAGCCGCAAGTAAAGGGTCAGTGCGTTTCGCAGTTGGAGGACCGCATGGTCGAAAGCGTTACGCTGAGAAGCGTCCTTCTTTTTCTTGTCTTCCAGAATCCGTTTTGCTTGGTCTTCGATTTCTTTGAAGCCAGGCTCGAGTTGGTTCCATGAATAATGCTTTCCGTCTTGGCGTTGCGTCTTGTCCGCGTGGGGTAATTTCAGCAACGAAATGAGATCGGGATGATTGATGCGGAACACCGGCCAGGCGTCTGCCTCTTCGGGACGCATCGCCACCGTCGCCAGCCACTCGCTGGCGTTGATGACACGCGGCTTCTCGTTCCAATCTTTCCACGGCTCGAGGTTCGCTTTGCGCCGCTCGCGGATTTGGACCAGCGAGTTAGCCGCCAGTGAGTCCACCGGCTGATGCCGACCGTTAAACACGACCGGAAGTCGCGCGAAGGACTCCAGGTCGAACTGGGCATTCGGCCCGCTGGCAGCGTTTGGCCGGCTCGCCAGCGTCACTAAGGTCAGCAGTAGGTAGCAAAAACGATTCATGGTGCCTTGCGTTTGCGAGTGAAGCCAACCAGATGGATGGAGAATTGGACGATCAAACCAAGCCCCACGACAAGAGTGCCGGCATAGGGAGCCAACCAGCTCGGATTCTTCACCACTTGGAACACCGTCACGGGCCGCCCATCGAGATTCATCGTGGATGCGTCCATTTGATGTTGGAAAAATGTCAGTCCGTCGTAGCGCAACGGATTGTTCATGTAGATGTCCACTTCGCGCTTCTCTCCGGTCCGAAAGTTGTCGATACGCACGCGACTTTGAAAATTCTTCGGCGTGTCCGTGCCTTGATACGTCTCGTGGGTGACCCGTTGCAGGTCGAGGGCGAAGGGCTGGTAATACCGTTCGGGACGCAGCACCAGCGTGTACGTTTTGCCGGCTACTTCGAGAGTTTGTGGGGCGGTCATCTCGTCCACCAATCGACGAGCGCGCACGAACGGCGCGGGATCGCCTTGCTTTTGAAACGAGCGCATCCAAGTCACGAACAGCACATTGGCCATGTCCGCATCGCCCGCCCAGGCGGTCAGCGCCCAGCGGCCGAGGACCTGGCCATCCGAACCGACCGCTTCGACCAAGGCCGTCGGAATATTCTTCGAATCCATCTCCCGGGTCAGCGGTTGCGGCGTGAATTCAAATCGCCGAGCGATCCCGTCCCAAGATGTTTCGCTGGCTGATCCACCGGAATTTCGCCCGGCGACGTTGGTGCTGCCGGATGTCGGGTCAGCGGAACTCGGGCGCCGAATTTCGGGATCCGAATTCGGCATAAACTCTTGGACTCGCAAGGTGAACGGTAACTCCGAGGCCTGGAGTGTCGCGCCGGCGCGCAAGCGGGACTCGGGGAAGGCAACCACATTCTCCGCGCCCGGCTGGGCGGCGTCCGTTAAGACCGCCAACTCCACCTTGTGAAAATCCTCGGTGAAACTTCGGCTCTCTCCCTCCGCAAAGCGCATCCGACTTTCGCGCGCGAACATGTCCGTGGCCAATTGTCCCACCAGCAACATGATCACACCCAAGTGGGTCAAAAAAATGCCCGCCTTCTTCCAGGTGAATTTGAAACGGGTTGCGTGGGCGGCGAGCAGATTGATGAGCAGGAGGACCCCAAGCAAGTAACCGCCGGGCAAGGGAACCATCACCCATTTCCAGGCAGGATCATGCGGCGACCAGACCGAGAAGACGGACCGAAAGTATTTGTCCTGCGCGACGTACAACCCGTCTTCGGTCTGCGCCAGCGTCCCAAAGAAAACCACCACGATGCTCAGGGCCAGCAATAAGACGGTGAGTCGAAGTGAACTGAAGAGGTCGATCAGCCGACGCCAAACGGGGCGCCGCGTCGCTTGCGGCGGCAAGCCGGCCGGTGGCTGAGTACGACGTGATTCAGGGGCGAGAACGCTCATGGGACCGATGGGATTCAGACGTGAAGGATTGACTCTGCTTCACGGATATTTCACGGACTTCAGGAACCGAAGAAACGGTTCTCGTTCGGCAGCGACGAGCGCATTGTCGCCCGTTAGTTTGTAAAACCAAGTGCGATCGGGCCGAGTCACGATCGCCGCCAACATGCGCTTTCCCGCCGAGGCCCCTTGTCCTTCTAGATCCACGACAGTGGCTTCATCGCCGCCGGGGAGTTCTACCGCCGTCGTGGTCTTGGCGAGCGTTGCCTCATCGATGAGCGACAATTCGAACTGACCGCGCCAACGGTTGACGTTCGCGAGCGCGCCTCCCGCAGCCGGCCCCAGCGCGACCACCGACAGGTCGGCTGCCTGCGCATTCGGACCGCTAACCATGAAGCTGGCCAGTCGCATGGTGGAGGCCGGCATGGATTTCCAGTTCGCAGGCACTTCCCAAGTTGGGACCGCCGTGGCGGGTGGCGGGGCGACCGGCCCACGCATGTCGGCCGCACCGGCGCTTGATGGAGGAGCGGCCGTTGGCGCGGGCGCTCCGGTCTGCACCGACTTGAGCCATGCCTTAAACTTGTCAGCGTTTTCTCGGACCAGCGCATCCTCGCCCGTTGCTTTGAAAAACACGGTGGTTCCGGGCAACGGCAGCACCGCCGCTAACGTCCGCGACTGGAAGCGTTCATCAATCATCGGCTTCTCGCTTACCATCTCGTACCAATCACCGTCATAATCACCGATCTTTACCGATTGGCGCATCTTGGGCAGATCCGATTCGGTGATCGCGGCCAATCCCGCTTGGCCGCGCCAACGATTCACATTTTCGAGCATGCTTCCCGACGGGCCTGAGAGCGGGATCACTGAGATGTCGATACTTCGTCCATCGGGGGCAGTAACCGCGTAGCTGGCGATGCGCATCCCACTTTCGGAGGGCTTTTCGATCCAACCGTCCGGAACAATCCACGGTGGTCGTGGAGCGCTCGCCGGGTCGGCTGGCCCGCCCGCGGAAGTCGCGGCGGTCCCCGAACGGGTTCCAGAGCCAACAGAATCTTTGGGAGCTTGGTAAACTCTAACGTCGTCTTCGCGGCGGCAGCCCAAAGCCACCGCCGCGACAGCAACCCCCATCAGCACATAACGACAACGCATCCGGAATAAGGTGCCCGTTCGCGCTCTGCCGGCAAGCCATTGGAGAAAGAAGTGCGAAAGGGGCGAAATCCAACCCTCCGTCGCCGAATACGTACGGGTGCCCTGGTGTTGACCTGGCTGATTGATTCAGGCGCGAAATCCAACGTCGCACGGTCCGAC
Source organism: Verrucomicrobiales bacterium (assembly GCA_003445095.1). Classification (GTDB taxonomy): domain Bacteria; phylum Verrucomicrobiota; class Verrucomicrobiia; order Limisphaerales; family UBA9464; genus UBA9464. Next base: position 1,586 of record DLVS01000520.1, on the reverse strand, counting down.
CGGAATCCTTTCGCAATTTGTTGCCTCGCGCGGTTCGTCGCCGGCACCAAGGCCATAACCAAGACAAGTATGGTTGCATCAAGTTCAAATCAGCAGGCTCTATCTTGACGCTCGGTAGTTATGGACACAGCAAGCGAAAGAATTGGGCCTGGTCAGACATTGGCACCAGAGCGCTTCCAGGGACTTGATTAGGCACGGAGTCCCAAAGGCCACTTAAGGTCGATCTCTGCTGGAGCGTGGCAGCACCCTCCCAGATAATCAGAAGACTATTCCCTTGGCGAAGGTATGAGGTGATCTGACAGCCTGCCGGTGGCGAGACGGTGACTTGGTAGTCCTCGACTTCACCGCCTTCGACCGCACCTCCAGGGGAGAGTCCGCCGGCGTCGCTAATCCGAAGGCGCGCGTACGTGATTCCGACCACGGCTTCGAAGGGTACCTGGACGGTAAATACATTGGTGCCTGAGGTGACTTCGATGCTCCGCGCCACTTGTTCACCAAAGTCGTTCCAGTCGAAATCGGCGTTCCAATCGATCCAACCGTCAAGCCTGGCCGTTCCATTGGGTACCGTCGTGACTACACGAATAAATCCCGGCTGTCCGATGGTGAGCAGGCCCAAGAGCGAGACCCCATCCTCATCGTCCGCACCGCCTAACTCAGGCACGCCGGTGCCGATGGCAACATCATCACCGAACGCGGTCACATCCGGATTGGGAAAGGCTTCGGCATCGCGCGCCTGTCCGAGGCGGGGACTGTTCGGCGTGAGATAGTGGATCGCGCCTCCGTGACCAGGGAGCGTGGGATACCCGGGTGACTCCGGAAAGTCGGGCGCGTCTCCGAAGTCCGGCGGCTGCGGATACACCTCAATTCCGTAGTCCTCGACTTCACCCGACTCCGCCGCGCCGACCGATGCGAGCCCACCCGTTTGGCTGAAACGGAACCGAGCAAAAGTGCTGCCGAGCGAAGCAACGGGAGGCACGACGAAATGCAGCCGGTTCATTCCCGGTTGAAGCGGATATGACTCGCCCGGATTCGGGTGCCCGATCAACCGGCTCGGTAAATATTCGTCTGGGTCAAGCGTCGAGCCCGTAACGAATCGGCCGTTTCGGTTCCAGTCGATCCACGCATCGAGAAATCCGGGCGCCGAAGCCTGGACTTCGATGACCACTCGGTGACCCGGCACGAACGGTTCTAAAAAGAAGACTCCGTCGTCGTTGTCATTCGCGATAGGTCCGGATTCGGGATCGGGAGTCACTTCGAACCCGAGCTGGAATCCGGGCACAGCCCAATGAGTTGGCCCGCCAGCGGACACGGAAGTGCCATAGGAATCCGGCGCGTCTCCGCGATCGAGCCGTTGGCGGTGGAAAACTTCGAACGGGACATGATCCCAATAGTTCTGCGCCTCCATCGACGTAAGGCTCCCGGACAAAACGATGGGCAGGCCGGAATACGACGGATTCGTCGACGTTCGGTAGTTGAGTGTGATGGGCATCGATCCACCCGCTGCCAGCGGAGCCGTGGGCGTGACAATAATCCCGTGGCCTTCGCGCACGGCGCGATAGGCCGCCGTTTCCTTGGGGAGCCACTCG
>DLVS01000654.1 GCA_003445095.1 Verrucomicrobiales bacterium | reverse complement strand
ATGGGTCAGATCTCCTCGGGCACAGCTTCGACCGATGGGGCTCAACTTTTCAACTTAGCCGAAGATCTCTCCGAACGCTTGAACCTCGCACAGCAAAATCCCAAGAAGACTGAAGAGCTGGCCGGTCTGTGGAACCGCTGGAACTCCGAGTTACCGGAACCAGCCTGGAAGCCTGGCGGCACCCGGGGTGCGACAGATTCGCCACGCCCGACGGCAAACCGCAGCGCTCGAGATCCGTCCACGACCAAAACCGCGGCGAAGTGAGCCAATCCAATGGCGGCCTTGGCTATCCGATTGATTCTCCAACCATTTTCATATCGCACATTCTTTATGAAGCTAAAGTCATCTCACACACTCCGCTGGATCGTTCCATTGTTCTCCGTTTGCTTGGCCGCCCTGGCCATTCGGGTTTCGGCACAACAGCAACCGCCTGAGCGCCCGGCGCGTCAAGGACAAGATCTTTCGAAAGTTGAAATCACCGCGACGCCCGTGGCCGGTAACATTCAATTATTGGAAGGATCAGGGGGCAATATCGGCGTCTCCGTTGGCCCCGACGGCTTGTTGATTGTCGATACTCAGTTTCTTCCCCTGGCTGACAAGATTAACGCCGCGCTCAAAAGGCTGAGTCCCCTGCCGCTGCAATATGTCATCAACACTCATATCCATGGAGACCATACGGGAGGCAACGCCTATTTCGGCAAGCAAGCGCATATCATCGCCCACACCAACCTGCGCAAACGCCTCGCGGCCAAGGACGGGGTCAAACCCGAAGAGCTCCCGGTGATCACCCATGAGCATGGCTTCAGCTTGTTTTTCAACGGCGAGGAAATCCGCATTCTCGGATTCGGTCCCGGGCATACCGATGGCGATACCGCCGTATATTTCACCCAGTCCAATGTGTTGCAGCTCGGCGACCAGTTTGTCAACGGACGTTTTCCTTACGTGGACGTCGTCAATGGTGGCGATGTGAGAGGCTTGATCAAAAACCTCGACTCCATCTTAGCCTGGCTTCCGGCCGACGCCAAGGTGATCCCAGGCCACGGAAAGGTGAGTACCGTCGCGGATCTTAGGAATTTCCGCGAGACCATCGCCGAAACGGTGGCGTACGTAGAAAAGGGCATTGCCGCCGGCCAAACCTCGGAACAAATCAAGGCGGACGCCCCGCTGGACAAATACAAAGCGTGGGGTGCCGGTCCGCAAGCGGCACCGCGTTGGTTCGACGCAGTGTATAATAGCTTAGGAAAGAAATAGTATGTCACCGCCTCGCAATCATTCCGTCTCAATATGAAATCATCCTTATTGTTCTCGACCTTGTTGACTTCAATCTCCGTCAAGCTGCTGAGCATTTCGGTTTCCGCGGACGTGATCACGGATTGGAACAAGATCGCCGTGGACGCCACCAAAACGGGCGGCTTGAACAGCAATCTCGGAACGCGAGTTGGTGCGATCGAGGCTGCCGCCGTGTACGATGCGGTGAACTCGATTCGACAGTTCGGAACCCCGTATCAGTATTATACGCCTCCGAGCGACCCGGCTTCCGCGGAAGCAGCGGCGGCCCAAGCGGCTCATGATGTGTTGGCGGCTACTTTTCCGGCGCAAGTCGAGGCGCTTGATGCCCGACTCGCCGCATCGCTCGCGGTGATCCCCGATGGTCCTGAGAAGGAAGCGGGCAAGACGGTCGGTGCCGGGTCCGCCGCCGCTCTCTTGGCGCTCCGCGCCAATGACGGATCCACCCCCAATGTAACCTACCCGGGACCGACCAGTCCAGGAGTTGGAGAATGGCGTCCCACTCCAGGCGCTGCGGCCGGAACTTTCCCTCCCGGGATCAATCAACAATGGGGACAAGTGAAGCCGTTTGTGTTGGCGTCGGCCGATCAATTTCGCCCGGGTCCGCCGCCAAACGTGGGCACCGACCCTTATAATGCTGCGTTGGCCGAAGTGGGGTCGCTAGGCCGGACGGGGAGCACGACGCGAACGGAAGATCAGACGCATATTGCGCAGTTCTACCGACAGGACGCCGAGTTGTTGGTGAATGAGGCAGCGCGCCTGTTATCTACGACCCACGGCTTGTCTCTGGAGGAGAATGCGCTCCTGTTTGTGCTTACGGATATTGCGATCGCCGATGCGCGGATCGCCCTCTGGGATGCCAAATACACATACAAGTATTGGCGCCCGATCACCGCCTTGAACGCCAATCCGGATGGCTCCGTGACGAACGACTACGCGAGCTGGTCGCCTCTGATTGTTACCCCTTCGCACCCCTCCTATCCCAGCGGCCACAGCGGCAACGTGAACGCCGGTTTCGAAGTGTTGAAGGATTTCTTCGGCAATCGACAGACGCTGACTCTACACACGACAACGGCCGGCGAACCGCCGCGGACGATCCAATCGCTGAGTCAGGCTGAGTCCGAGAACGGGCTGAGCCGCATCTACGGCGGCATTCACTACAGTTTTGACAACCAAGAAGGCCAGGTCCTCGGCAACAAGGTGGCTGCTTATGTGCTAGCTCATGGACCGCGTGCCATCGCTTCGGCCATAACCAGGACGACCGAACTCGGCATCGCTTTGTATCCGGGCCTCAGTGTGTCCGGAAACGTCGGACATCCTTACCGAATTGATTCTTCGCCACGGGTCGATCCGCCGGAATGGACGTTATTGAAATTCATTACGCTGCCTACCAGCGGGCCCTATTTGATTTTCGATCGCGAGTCGCCGGGAAACACCAACCGCTTCTACCGTGCCGTGGAGCTTCCGAATTAAAGGGACATTTACGGACCTTCCATATCGTCTGTTCCGTGGAACCGCCGGCAATCCCGCCCCGTGCGCTGTGTGGCGACCGCGGGGCTGGATCCATTTCCCCCATGAAGAATCGAATTCTCCTCATCACTTCGCTGCTTCCCGTTTGCTCACTCCTCGCGGCCGCTCCTTCGGACGCTGCGCTGGTCAACTGGCCCTCATTCCGTGGTCCGCTTTCCACGGGCGTGGCCCCGCTGGCGCAGCCGCCGTTGACTTGGGACGAGACGAACAATGTCCGATGGAAGGTTGCCGTTCCTGGTGATGGAAATGCGTCACCCGTTGTGTGGGGCGACCAAGTATTCATCCTCACCGCCATTCCCACGGGCAAGAAGGTGGAACCAAAGCCGGCGTCTGAGACAACGAAGGAGTCGCCGCCTCCGCCCACCGCTCCGGCAGCCAGTGCCGTGGCCGGCGGGGGATCAGGACATAGTGGTGGCGGCGGAGGCGGTCGCATCCAAGTGGACCAGCCCGATGAAGAGCAACGCTTCACCGTCATCTCCTATGATCGCGCGACTGGTAAGATTCGCTGGCGACAGGAGGCGCGGACGGAACTACCCCACGAGGGACACCACAAGGATCATGGATACGCTTCGGCGTCCCCGGTGACCGACGGAGAGGTATTGATTGCCTACTTCGGTTCCCGGGGCCTTTACGCGTACGACCTCAAGGGAACCCCGTTGTGGAAGAAGGATCTAGGGCACCTGACGACTCGCAACAGCTTTGGCGAGGGCAGTTCACCAGCGCTCCACGGGAATACCGTAGTCGTGGTCTGGGATCATGAGGGCGAGGACTTTATTGCCGCATTCGACAAACGAACTGGTAAGGAATTGTGGCGCAAGCCGCGGGAAGAAAGCACCAATTGGACAACTCCGCTCGTGGTGGATTACGAGGGTAATTCCCAAGTGGTGGTCAACAGCGGCAATAAGGTTCGCAGCTACAACCTTGCGGATGGCTCCACCATCTGGGAAGCCGGCGGCCAGACCCAAAATGCCGTACCGACACCCGTGCCAGGCCACGGCCGAGTCTATGTGACCAGCGGATGGCGCGGGGGAGCGCTTCAAGCCATCACCCTGGGACGGACCGGGGACCTCACCGGTACCGACGCTATCGCCTGGTCGCACAACAAGAACACCCCTTATGTTCCCTCGCCATTGCTGTACGGGGACGAGCTTTATTTCTTTTCCAACAACAATGCGCAGATCTCCATCTTCAACGCCCGCGAAGGAAAGCAGTTGGTGGACGCCGAGCGTCTCGACGGACTTTTCGGAATCTACGCCTCTCCGACTGCGGCTGCTGGACGGGTCTATGTGACCGGACGGAACGGCGCCGTGTGGGTGCTCAAGAACGGTCCGACATTGGAGATTTTGGCCAAGAACAAACTGGACGACGGCTTCGATGCCACTCCGGCTCTGGCGGGAAGGGAACTCTTTTTGCGCGGCAAGAAGAACCTTTACGCGCTCGCCGACACTAACGCTTCACAGCAGTGAGACCCGCGCCCCCGTCCGCTTCCAATGCTTGGTATGAGAATTTCCGGTATCTCGCCCCGGACCCTCAAGTCATTCCGCGCGCTCGCCGTCGTGCTCCGGCGCTCAACTCTCGGGGTCGACGCCAAGAGCAGCGTGGCCAACGAAGCAAGCACTAACGTGACCACCGATAACCCGCTGAATACCGCCCGGTTGCTGACCAGCAACACTTCGGGCGCATGCTATTTCACCGATTGATCCCATTTTTAAATAAACGCGATAGTACTCATGAAAACATCTATTAAGTCCCTTTTTACTGTAGGCCCTCGTGGCGCAGACCATGTTGATTCCTTCCGCACTGGCCGCGGGCGTCACCGGCAACTGGATCTGGGTCACTGCCGGTCGCAATGGCACAAGGAAAGTGCGCTCAGCTTGAAGGCTATCGGCTCGACCCTGACCGGCAAAATCTCCGCACCTGGCGCCGACGGCAAACCCTCAGATACGCCCATCGCGAATGGCACGGTGACCGGTGATTCAATCTCTTTCGACGCTATCCGCCAAGCGAATGGGAACTCAACCACCAACAAGTATTCCGGCAAGGTCGCCGGGGATAAGATCACCGGAACGATTTCGTTCACACGCGGCGGCGAAAGCAGTTCTCGTGATTGGGAGGCCGAGAGCAATGGAGTTCGCTCCGAAGCAACCGCAGTCGCGCCACCCAAGCCCGGCTACAACGAACAGGGTTACAAGATCGTCAACGAGACTAAATATAAGGAGTTGTCGGTTGACGACACCGAGAAGTATCTCGTGGAGCACCCCGACGCGGTGATCCTCGATCTCCGTCCGCCCGCCGCCTATGCCGCGGGCCACCTCAAGGGCGCGGTCAGTCTCGATGTCACGGATGACGAGCACTATAAAGAGGTGCTCAAGCCGCTAGACAAGACCAAGCGTTACGCCCGGTCGGAGCTCCATGAGAGGGACGGTCAACACTAGGAAATCGACCCGCATTAAAGCAAAGCACCCGAGAGCGGCATTGGCGAACGGCTCGTGTTCGCCTCGGAGAACCGCCGGACGGGGTCGCTCACCTG
>DLVS01000737.1 GCA_003445095.1 Verrucomicrobiales bacterium | reverse complement strand
ATGTTGCCCGCCCACGTTTCGCTGTCCGTGTAGGTCACGAAGCCCGATACGTTCATCTTATTGCGAGCGGCCCACAGCATCGGCAGGGCGCAGTCCGTGCCGCCCATCGGAATGCCTTCGATGCGCTTGATGACTTCGGCGAGTCTCATGCGCGGCGAGATGTTCACGCGCGTGATACCCGGTTCACCACCGCCGTGCATGCCGCCGTAACCGCCACGATCCGGAGCGGAGAACGCGATGATTTCATGTTCCGACTCCGTCGCTGCCGTGATGAGCGCCATTGCCGCGCTTGCTTCACGGGCGCTGATGCACGAACCCGCGATCATCGAGCATGCCATCGAACCGCTCACGTCGAGCGCTAGCAGCACCGGCTTGTTGCACGGTTCAACGTTGTTGAACGTCGCGTAGAACGCTTCGTCCAGTGCGTCCACGATCGCCGCAACCGGCGACCACTTGAGCGCACCCTTGTCGCCGTGACCCTGGGCGTAGATTTTCTGCGCCACGAGAACGGCGAGCGGGTGGATGCGCGAACGCTTCAGCGCCGTTTCATCCTTCAGCTTGCGAAGAACGAGCTTCTTCGCGTCGCTGAACGGCTTGATGAGTCCAATGCTCGTCATCTTGCCGAGGTTGCGAATCAACGCCGTCATCGGCATGCGTTCGAGCAAGGCTTCCCACACCTTGGCTTCGTTGAACCACTGCGTCGGGATGGCTTCGCGTGGCAGGTCGAACTCATCGATGAGTTTCACAACTTCGATGACATTCGCCGTCCGCTTCACGCGCTCGAATGCTTCGATGAGCTTCGGTAGTTCGCCGACTGCGGCATACTTCGCGACACGGTCTTCACCGCGAACCTTGCGCTTCACTTCGCGTTCGCCGAGCGAATCCGCGCCGGCCAGCATCCAGCGGAATACCGCGTCGTGCTGTGGCGAAGGAGCTTTCGGGTGAGCGAGGCGAAGCAGGTCGCCGTGCGACCAGCCATCGCGCTGCTGATACTTCACCGCCTGGTGCGCGAGATCGTCCGCCTCGCGTTCCACGTACCAACCCGCGACGGCGTTGCGCAGACCGCGACCCCAACCACGCATCGCGTTCACGTATTCGGCAAAGTGGAACAGGTGTGTGCCGATGCGGCAGACCTTGCCCAGGTTCGTGAAAGCGTGAGCCTTCGCCTGCGCGTCACCGTGCGTTACGACGAGTGCGAAGGCGAAGGTGGCGGGATCATTCTTCGGCGCGCGACCCGCATCACTGATTTCAACGATGCGGTTCACGGCGCGAATACCATCCTGCTTGATGCAACGCACGATGGCATCGTGGTTCTGCTTCACCAAATCGCGCTCGGTGATGTAATACGTGCCGCTTTCGGCGCCGAGGATCAGGAAGCGGTCGAGCCGCGTCCAGTCATCCACCTGCCACGAGTAGCCGCCGCCGGAGTTGCGAACCTGGTTCGAACCTGGAATCGGCTGAGATTGCGGCGTGCTGCGTCGGTTGAAAATCTTTGCGTAGTTGATAGCCATGATGGCCTCCTTTCATCTGATGCGCCGCCAACTCCCGGCACGATTGCGTTGGTTGAACTGCGGACAAGTTGGTGAACGTGGGAGTTATCCTTTAACAGAGGTAACCCATGTTCTTCGGCCCGCAGAAAGTTGATTGATAGCTACTCGCGGAAAAAAGTGATTGCGTTTTGAACCGTCGTAACGTCTGGAGCGGAGACAGCAGTTCTTAAAAGCTACGTCCTGAACCGCAGGGGCAAAGGTCGTTGCGACCGAGCTTTTCGCTGAGTTCCTTATTCCCATGAACGACGCGGACTCCGCGTTTCACCTGAGTCTCCGACGGGAAACCTTTGCGACGTTTGCTGGTGATTTCAAAATTGGATTCATCTTGTGTGTTGTTTGCCATACGGCCTCCGTGGTTGATGGTTGCGGTTAAATCATCGCGGCACTCGACGCGATGAAAGAACGACGGGCAAGGGACGACGCGGGAATTGCTATACCACTTAGCTACCGGAGCATTTTGCGCCCGGATTGGAGTCGAACCAATGACAGATAACCCGATGTCTTCGGCCCATCAAAAAACAGAAGCGGGCAAGGAGCGAAGGTGGATGTTGACTGCTGCTCTATCCGATTGAGCTACCTCCGCCGAAGCGGAAGGGCGGATTTGAACCGCCAACCAACAGTTCCGATAACCCACAATCTACGGCCCGCTGAAGAAACCGACGGATAAGAGACGAACTGGGAATACGTGCTCTACCACTGAGCTACTCCGGCATTTGGTTCCGGAGGCCGGACTCGAACCGGCGACCACGTCGTGATGAACGATAACCCAATCCTGCGACCCGTCGAAAATGCTGAAGGATGGACAAAAGACGGCTTCGATGTTTCTGGACGGGAATCGAACCCGCATCTCCTCGTTTTCACGAGATGCTCTAACGCAGTTGAGCTACCCAGTTCGATAACCAAAGCACAGCGGCCCATCCGAAAAGAGAACGACGGACAAGAGGCGAGATGGGAATGCATCAGTTGCCCGATGGTGCGCGGTTTGAACGCGCTCGCGGTTTCCCGCTTCACCGATAACCCAAACTCAACGGCCCGTCGAAATTGCCGCGCCCGATGGGAATCGAACCCACATCTCCCGAATCTCTTCGGGTATTCTATCGCAGTTGAACTACGAGACTGTCCGCGAACTGCGAACGCAGATCGCGGATGCGGTCTTGTTGCCGTTTCAGGCAGATTCAGATGGGCAAGTGGCGTGATCGAACGGAGGCACTCCCATGCCGGGAATCGAACCCGGACCGCCAAGGCTTTCGCCACGGACGGTACGCCCTCCTATGGTGGAGGATAACCGATCATCTTCGGCCCATCGAAATTGGGGTGACCAACCGGATTCGCACCGGCACAAACGCCTTCACGGGGCGTGATGCTGCTGTTACATCATGATCACCATACGTTGGAGCCTCTGGTCGGACTCGCACCGACGAATACGAGTTTACAAAACTCGTCCTGTGGCTTCTGAGGAACAGAGGCAAAATCGCGTCCACGGCAGGAATCGCACCTGCGACCTCCACCTTCGCACGGTGGCGCTCTAATCTAACTGAGCTACGCGGACAAAATGGCATCCGTGATCGGACTTGCACCGATTAGGCCCGACTTGAAAGGCCGGCTGCGCGAGCTGCTTTGCATTCACGGATTACTGGCGTAGAGCCAATTAAATGGTCCCCGAGGTTGGTATCGCGCCAACGTCTCCTCGTCTTCAGCGAGGCGCTAATCTGCCTCAGCTACTCGGGGAATTGGTCGTCCCGCGCGGTAACGCTCCGCGTTCTCCCGCTTATCAGGCGGGTGCTCTGCTTTTGAGCTACGAGACGGGGTCAAGTTTTGGTTTCAAACCGAACTGTCGCATCGGATGAAAGGTGACGCTGGGCTTGGCCATTGGTCGGACGCGAGTGAGACGATTCGGCTGATAGCTCTTTCGAAAAAGCAATTGGCTTTGATAGCGGATGACAGGCTTCATGGAATTTCCTTTCGTTTAATTTTGGAAATTGGCGGAAGGCGTCGGTAACGCTCTGTCCTCGGCTCACGCCGATCCTGTTTTCAAGACAGGTGCAGCCAGCTTATATCTGCCTGCCTTCCAGAAATGGTCAGGGTGGCAGGAGTTGCACCTGCGACCTCCTCGTTCCGAACTTGTGGCCGCGTGTTAACGCCCGTCTGCTGCTGACATTACACCCTGAAAATGGCTGCCAGACTTGGACTCGCACCAAGACAAGCGGCTTAACAGGCCGCCGTGCTACTTTGACACTACCTGGCAATGGCGCTGCCGACAGGATTCCCACCTGCATCGTTCCGTTTAGAAGACGGATGCCTTATGTATTCGACCACGGCAGCAATTTGAAATTGGTCGGAATGGCAGGATTTCCACCTGCGACCTCCCGGTCCCAAGCCGGGCGCTCTGAAGACTGAGCTACACTCCGAAGAAAATGGCGGACCCGAAGGGACTTGCACCCTCAGCCTTCCCGCAGACAACGGGTTGCTCTGCTAATTGAGCTACGAGTCCGAAATGGTGGGACGCGGTGGTAATGCTCCACTCG
>DLVS01000391.1 GCA_003445095.1 Verrucomicrobiales bacterium | reverse complement strand
ATTTTCGTTCACATCTGGGAGTCCTCGCTGGTGCCGCCACGGCTGCCGCAGTGTTGATCGGCGCTCTGGCCGTGGGCGATTCGGTTCGGGAGAGTTTGAAGCAGAAGGCGCTGGAACGCACCGGGGCCATCTCTTTCGCCATTCGCGGTGGTGACCGCTTCTTTCGGCAGGAACTTCTCTTTCGAGGAGCTCAAGGGCTCACGGCAAGTGTGCTGCAATTACTCGGCACGGCCGCGCGGCAAGACGGCACTGCCCGGGTCAATCGAGTTCAGATTCTAGGCGTGCGTCGCGATTTCCTGACCCTGCTGCACCTACCTGGCGATGGACAAAGCATAGCCCAACGCAACGCACAATTGGGCCAGGAGAAAATCCCGCTGCAGGGAGGTGGATGGAGCATTAAGAGGCTGGACTCGCCACCTGTGGGGTCCATCGCACTCAACGCGTCTCTGGCTCAGGCTCTAAACGCGAGCCCAGGGACCGAGCTGGTGATCCGAATCCAGAAGCCGAGCGCCCTGTCTCGCGACGCCGTGATCACCCCCCGTGACGATCAGTCAGTAGCCTTGCGGCTTAAGGTTTCTGAAGTGTTACCTCCAGGCGCGGGGAATTTCGGTCTGGAGGCCAACCAAACGCCGCCGTTTACCGCGTGGGTCGATATGGATGAACTGGGTCGAGCGGCGGGGCTCAGCGACCTTGCCAATCTGCTCGTCTTTTCGGAAGGCAGCCTGGTTGAGCCAAAGAATGGGATCTTGGGGCGAATCGCGGTGGCTCGCTGGTTGCCCTTTCGTGGCCGATTGGGGCCGTGGCTGGAGGAACTGGATTGGAAGCGGGCCATGGATGCCATGGAGCGAACGCCGGTGAGAATGGGACCTCCGACAAAATCTCTGGAACGTGCCCAAAGCGCTCTGGAGGAGCAGTGGAATCTTGAGGACGCCGAGCTCTTGGTTCGCGCCCGCACGCTTGAGCCAGCTTCGACGGGTAATGTTCAAGTCCCACCCTTCGCGGAACTAACCACCCGACGCATCTTCCTCGAACCCGCGGCCGTCGCAGCCGCGCTCCGTAGTTCGACCAATACGACTCCTACTTCCCACATCCCCGAGGCGGTTCCCGTATTGACGTATTTGGTCAATTCACTCGGGCACGGTGATTCTCTGACCCCCTATTCACTGGTGACCGCCGCCGGCCCGCCGTACACGCCCGCGGGACTGCGGGATGACGAGATCGTGATCAACCAATGGTTGGCGGACGATCTACACCTAAAACCGGGCGACTCCGTTTCGTTGGCTTACTATCGCGTCGATGCCGGAACGAAACTGGTCGAGCACACGAACATGTTCCGAGTTCACAGTATCGTCCCGCTGAATGGACTCTTCGCTGATCGAACCCTGATGCCCGAGTTTCCCGGGCTAGCGAAAGCCGAGAGCACCCGCGACTGGGACGCCGGATTCGACCTCGTCCACACGATTCGCGATCAAGACGAAGCGTATTGGAAGCAATGGCGCGGTACCCCCAAAGCGTTCATTACGCTCGCGGCCGGGCAGAAGCTTTGGGCGAATCGATTCGGCGAGCTGACGGCGATTCGTTGGTTCCCCAGTCTAAATTCGACCAACGCCGCTGACGTGGCGGAGCTTCGCGAAACACTGACGAAGCGTATTCGATTCAATCTCGATCCGGCGGACGTCGGACTAGTGTGGCAACCAGTACGCGAAGTGGCGATGCGGGCAGCGACGTCGGGGCAAGATTTTGGCGGACTCTTTATCGGCTTCAGCTTCTTCCTGATTGTCTCAGCGCTGCTGCTGACGGCGATGCTGTTTCAGTTCTCTCTCGAACAGCGTGCCACCGAAACAGGAATTCTTTTGGCCCTCGGCTGGACACCGAAACGCGTTCGTCGGTTGCTGTTTCGCGAGGGGCTGGCGCTCGCGGCATTGGGAACCGTGATTGGCGCAGGGCTCGGCGCTTGGTACGCGAAGGGAGTCATCTGGGGTCTGTCCACGCTCTGGCGGGACGCGGTGGCGGGCGCTGGAATTGAATTCCATCTCAAGACGACCACACTCGCGACGGGCGCAATCCTGAGCTTGATTGTGGCGGCCGTGACGCTCGCTGTCGCGCTGCGTCGGCAGGCGCGGCGTCCGGCGCGGGAGCTGTTGAATCAAGGCGCTGACGACTTGCTCGGAACGATGGCCGGAGCGCCGCGCTGGATCCGAATCGTCGCCTGGGTCACGACGATCTTAGGTGTTGGACTTAGCGCAATGGCGTGGGCCACTCGCGAATCCAATCCGGAAACATTCTTTGGCGCGGGCGCCTTGTTGTTGGTGGCCGCGTTGCTCTGGATGCGGGTTTGGCTCGGCGAGATAGCGGCTCCGGACAACAACCGTCCGCCGGTCAGCTCGCTTCCCGCGCTTGCATTGCGAGGCCTCACACGACGGGTTTCTCGCTCACTTGGGACCATGGCGCTCTTGGCATCGGCGGCCTTTTTGATCGTGGCTGTCGCGGCCAACCGACTCGACGCCACGCGTAATGCGACACAGCGAAATTCCGGCACCGGCGGCTTCGCGCTGTGGGGCGAAACTACGTTACCCATCATCCAAGATCTCAACAGCCGCAAGGGTCAGGAATTCTACGGCCTCGAGTCAAAAGAGCTCGCCGGCGTGAGCGTCGTTCCCTTCCGTGTTCGCGACGGAGACGATGCGAGTTGCCTCAATCTAAACCGAGCTCAGCGCCCCCGACTGTTGGCCGTCAATCCCGAGGAACTAGCCCGCCGTGGGGCTTTCACCTTCACCAAACTCGCTTCTGGAATCGCTGTGACGAATGGCTGGTTGGCGCTGAATGCGGGGATTCCGATCACTTCCGACCCAACGGAGGTTCCTGCCATCGGTGACGCCAACTCAATTCAGTGGGCTTTGGGAAAGCGGATTGGAGATACCATCGACTATGTGGATGAGCGCGGCCAACCGTTCAAAGTCCGGCTCGTCGGCGCCGTTGCGAATTCGATCTTGCAAGGGAGTCTCGTCATTGCCGAAGACCAATTTCTTAAAAAATTCCCCAGCGAAGGGGGCTATCGCGTGTTGCTCATGGACGCGCCGTCGCCAACCGATGCGCTGTCGGCGAAATTGAGCCGCGCCTTGCAAGACGTGGGCCTCGAACTGACGCCCACGACCCGGCGGCTCAACCAATTCAACTCGGTCCAGAACACGTACCTCAACACCTTCCAAATCCTGGGCGGGCTCGGATTGTTGTTGGGCAGCGTGGGATTGGGCGTGGTGGTTTTGCGCAACGTCTTCGAACGCCGCGGCGAGCTGGCGCTGATGCAAGCCATCGGATTCTCGCGATCAGTTTTACGACGCCTGGTACTCACGGAGCACGTGCTGCTATTGGCGGTGGGGCTCGGGCTTGGAGTTGTTGCTGCCGGACTGGCCGTATTGCCTTCGGTGCTTTCGCCGGGAGCCGGAATTCCCTGGAGTTCCTTAGCAGCGACTCTGCTGCTGGTGCTCGCCAATGGCCTTCTCTGGACCTGGCTCGCCGTCAACCGCGCGCTGCGAGCCCGCCTGCTCGATGGACTTCGGGAATTGTAAACGACTGACTGAACCTGGACTGAGTGAAGCCGCTTGCATCCCGCTGATTCCACCGGCAGCCGGATAGCCGTTTGCTCTCCGATAGTTGCCTCTCCCCCACTTCCCCGCCGACCCCGCCGAAATTGGTCCTGTCCCTCCCCGGTTTCACTGTCCCTCCCCGGTTTCAGAACCCGGTTTTCAAAGTGCCAACTTTACCCGGATTTCAGCTCGGTGCCGACCCTGCGCGGCTATTTCGCTAACCGTCGTCGCGCCATCATCAACCCCCACAAACCGATTCCCATCAACACCATCGTCGTCCCGGAATCGGGGATCCTGCTATACAACACTCCGGAGTACGCCGTACTACCACCATTCTCGATGAGGTCCGCCAAGGTCCGACCCGGTACAAGCGAGAAGGAGAATGTCAGGACAAATTCATTGCCAGTGAAGAATTCCACTAAGTCAGGGTCACTGGTACGGAGCCCAAATGGTTCCCCCTCCTCAATTGGAAGCACGCCCTCAATTCTCAGGTCTGTGAATGAGGCGATGGGCGTATATAGACTCGTCGCTCCGGCTGGAAGGCTGAGCATAGCGCCCGCATGCCCACCCCGACCGTCGACGATACCAAAGATGGTGAATCCACTGGCGGGAAACATGGGTGCTGTTTCAATAAGGGGAATGGGACCTGAAACGGTCGATGCCGAACCGAATTTGAAGTCCCATGGGGCTAGCGATCCAATGCCGCCGACATATCCAACGGCGCTCCCGGTACCGCCAACCACGCTATCGATCTTAAAGCCACCGAAGCTGAAAGCCCCGCCGGGAATAATGTGGAGTGGCAGTTCCGGAATGCTCGAGATGTTGAATTGAATGGCCCTAGCATCCGGAAGGAAACCCACGGCGCCGACCGCGGCGGCAAGCCCTGAAGCCCAGCGAAGCATCGACGAAGTTCGCATGGTGTCAGTGTGGGTAGGTCACCTCGATAGTCAATCTCGTTTCGAGCAAAGCAGCAAAGCAGCAAAGCAGCGGGAGGCGCGGGAGGCAGGGGTGCATCAAACTCATTTTTGACCGTGGAGGAGCGGGTAGGACGGATTTAGCGAGTTTGAGTTTTGGGCTTTCCAAGCGACGGGTGAGGAGCACCAGGAGCACCAGGCCGTGACGGGGGTTGGCCTGATGGTGTTGCACCCAGTCGGACTTGGTGGCTTGGCGTTTGGGCCAGCCCTTGGCCCAAGGCACTTTTAGGACTAGCGACAACAGGCGAAAGATCGCCAGCACCGCGGCCGCATTGGCGTGACGGACGCAGCTGCGGTCTTCCCCGCAACTGGCATCCAACCGATAGTGCGCGCCATTCTCCGGTCCCCAGCGCCCTTATTCGCGCCGCAACCATTCGCGCTCGCTCCAGGTGCGCGCGTCTCGCGAACACACCAACCACGTGTGCGTCAGTTCAGCCCGCGCGCCGATGCACCGATCCACCCGCGCAATCTGGAGCGCCCCGGCTAAGCCCAGCTCTTTGGGTTCAATGCGCTTGGCCACCAACGCCC
This sequence comes from Verrucomicrobiales bacterium, assembly GCA_003445095.1. GTDB lineage: Bacteria > Verrucomicrobiota > Verrucomicrobiia > Limisphaerales > UBA9464 > UBA9464. Next base: position 47 of record DLVS01000391.1, on the reverse strand, counting down.
GGTTGATTTTGGCCGGAATGTATCCAAAGCGCTCGGTGCGCTCACAG
>DLVS01000508.1 GCA_003445095.1 Verrucomicrobiales bacterium | reverse complement strand
CGAGGACCTCGAGTTCTACGTGATCTCCGACAACCCCGTCGCCGACGACTGCCACTATCCCGACAGCAACAAGGTCGCCGTCATGACGTTGCCCAAAGTGTTCCGGCCGCAATACACCGACTACTACGACGGTGAGGAGTAGGCCGGGGTCGGAGGCCGCTTGGCCTTGGGGAGCACGCCCCGCCTCGCCCGCCACACTGCGGCGCGCGTGGATAAACCCTCGGATCAGCTTGGTCGCCAGCGAGCATTACAATCTTCCCTGGAGTCCCCCGGCGTATCCCGTGAGCTCGAGAAAGGCTTGGCCGATAACTTTGCCTCGGTCGTCGAGGACCCGACAGGCTCCTTCCCAATACGGAATCCCACCCAAGGCACCCGTGAGTTCTTGGTCGGCGGCGAGTGGTTCGATTCGAAATGTCACGTTCTGGCCTGAGTCGGGATCATGGGTCGTGAGGCGAATACGCGCCGGATACTTCCCGCCCGTGGCTGGGCTCTTCCATTCTCCCTCCGGCTCCCATCTAAACTCGGCTGGAGTCGAATGATGAACTTCCCCGCGTTGATCAACCCAGGCGAGGGTTGAAAACAGGTCGGTGCTGCCCTCCGCGCGGCGCATTCGGTAGGCCATAATCTCGCGGCCATCATTCAGTTGTAGGCACGCCCAATCCCAACCGACTTGTCCCTTGCCCAACTGGCTTGAACTGAATTCGTGATCCATCCACGCCTGTCCGGTGACCGGGCGGGTTTTGCCATCAAGGATCAGCGTCCCCGTTACGCGGAGGCGAGTAAAGGTGAGGTAGTGGCTCGCGGCCGTGGGTTCGGCGGCCTTGCGGGAAACACTGTCGGCGCCGAAGACCACCAAGGGTTTTTGCGGGACAAGTTGTAGCTTGAAAGACGCTTCGGCTCGGATTGAACCGCGGAGCAAAATGAGATCGGGCGGGCGATTCGAAGGCGCCGGCAGTGGCGATGAATGCGAGGCCGGAGGTTGCGCCAAACGTAGCGACCAGTTGCCGTTCGAGACGCTCAAAGTTTCAGTCGAAGATCCAGCGTCCCAGCCTTCGCGGTTCAGGCGTTCTTGGTGATGGAATCGCCCGGTTTGTACGTCCAGCAAAGCCATGTGAGCCAAATACAGTTCTTGGTCACCGAAAGTGGGCGTCGCCGGAGATTTTGTCGCACTGGTTCGCGGACCCGCGCGGCGGAAGAAAGTGGCTTGGAATCCGTAACGCGCACCGTTGGTCTCGAAGAGGTGGCCGGTTACATACCACCATTCCAAGGCGAACTCCGGATGGCTCCCATGATCGCGCGGAAAGGCGAAGCGGGCGCCACGTTGCGGCACGGCAAAACCTTCGGCCGTGCGAAGCGGAATTTCTTCGGCCGCAACTGCCAGTAACGAAACAAGGCAGAGAAAGAATAGTACCGCTGATGAACGCAGATGGACACCGATAGAAAGAGCCTCGAACTGGTAAGCCGTCGGGTGAATCCCGCACGATCGACCGTTCTCTACGCATCTGTGTCCATCCGTGTTCATCTGTGGTTCAAACCGATTTCCGACTCATTCCTCTTGTTCAGCCGGCAATTGCGCGCCCCAGCGTCCCGCCCACCACGACGCACCCGCCGCGGCCACCATGACCGTGGCGGCCAGCGCTCCGAGGACAAGCCACGACCAATCGGTCTGCAACGTCCAGCCGAAGGTCTGCTGATTGATGCGATGAATCAGCAACCAGCCCAACGCGAGGCTCGCCAATAACCCAATACCGACTCCACTCACCGCCGTCAGCAAGCATTCCAGCGCGGCGGCGGCGGCGAGTTCTCGTCGGCGAAATCCGAGCGCACGCATCGTCGTCAAATCGCCGCGGCGCTCCCACAGTAGGCTCACCATCGCCAACGCCAGGCCGGCAACGGCAACCACGACTCCGATGAGTTCCAGCGCGTAAGTGATCGCGAAGGTTTGACGAAAAATCCGCAATGCTTCGCCACGCAAGTAGGACTGCGTGAACACCGCCAGGCCGGGATGCGCGGCTCGAAGTTCGGATCGTATGGCTTCAACGTCGGAGCCCGGCCGTAAAACCATGATCACGCTCGAAGCCAGTTCATCGCCAAAGCCACGAACAAATTGCCCCCGATCTACCAGAATCGAGCCGCGTTCGTTCCCATAGTCGGAAAACACTCCGGCGATGGTGAGTTCCCGAGCACCGTTGGGAGTCGGAACGATCAGGGAATCTCCACGGCGGCGTTTGAAGCGTTCGCTGAAGGCTTCGCTGACCAGGACCAAGTTGGCATTTCGGTTGGTATCGAAGGCGGCGTCATCGCGCGGCGCTTCTCGCCAGGCAGGGCGGGCAACTTCACGGAAGAACGCGAGGTCCGCGCCTGCCAAGAGTGTTTCGCCCTCGGGAAGTTGGACTCGGGCGACTTGGACGATTTGGGCCCGGGCCACGGAAGGATGGGCCAACAGTGCTCGCCAGGTCGCGGGCGAAATCCGGTTCTCAGTTGAGGCACTTTGCGCGCCGTCGCTCGAAACATAGAGGTCAGCTTGAAACGTTCGAGTGATCCATCCTCGCATCGTGACATCGAAGCTCCCCACCAAGATGGCCATGCCGGCGGTCATGGCGACCGCGCAAACCAGGCCCGCCACCGCGAGTCGGTGGCGACCGGACGGTTCGCGCAAATGACTTAGGGCCACTCGCAACACGGCGCTGAAGGAGAATCCGGTGTCCGCTTCGAAGGAATTTTCACGATGCATGGACCGTGTCCCGCGTCCGAGGGCGGCAGTCGAGGAACTGGAGTTGGTGAGGCTGCGGATTCCGCGCTCGGACCACCACGCGATGTGTTTCAGCGCGCCACCTCCAAAAATCCCAGCGGCAAAAATCCAAACCAAGGCAGCCAAGTACGCCGCCACAGGAATCCGAGTACCTCCGCCCAACCGAACCGGAGGAAAGGCCAGCAAGCCTACGCCGACTACGGCTAGCATGATGGCGAGGCCCATTCGACGCAGCACGGTTGGCCCAGCGAAGGTCGTCGCGTGTCCTCGGCCCATCGACTGCGCGGGGGGAGTTGCCGCGGCGGATTTAGCGGGCCACCAACCCGCCAACACGCTGCTGACCGTGGCAACGAAGAGCGCGAGCAGTGCTTCGCCCCAATGCAGGTCGGCAGATTCGGCTGAAGTCGCGTAATACAGTGCGTTGACAGTACGCCCCACCAGCCGGACGGCACCTTGGGCTCCCGCCCAGCCGAGCAACAAACCCAAAGCCCCGCCTACTATTCCCAGGACAGCGGCCTCCAACAGCCAGGCGTGCTGAATTGTTCGGGAGGTCACTCCCAATGATCGAAGGATCGCGATCTCTTCGCGACGTCGAACGACCGCGCCATCCAACGCTTGGAAGATCAAGTACAGTCCAACGAGCAAGGCGAGCAGTGAGAGGATGGTAAGGTTCAACCGGAACGCGCGCGTCATCACTTCGCCGCTTGCCCGTCGATCGGCGGGCGAGGCAACGATCCATCGGGGGGCGCTTAGCGTCGTTTGATTGGGCGACACCTGGGCCAGAGCCTCAAGTTGGGCCCGCAAACGCGCCCATCGTTCCGCTCGCTGAGGCCCGTCTTCCATCACGAATTCGATTCGCGACAGACGACCCGTCAGATCGACGAGGTGTTCCAGCGCGGGCAGGTCCATCACGATGAAGTTAGCAGGAGTTTGGGGACGGCCCGGGTCATTGGGGATAATGCCCGCGACCTTCAGCGTCACGATGCTTTCGTTGATGATCAACCCAAGGGGAGAACCCACGTTCAGTGCGTCGCGCTGCGCCAGTGCTTCGCTGATAAAGGCCGCGGTCGGATCCCGGAATCGCTGCCAAAAATCAGCATTGGAGTTGGTACCCGATGGCTCCGATCGGCCTGCCGGAGTTTGACCCCACCAACGTCGGTCGGTATGGCGCTGGCTAACCAGGTTCTGCACCGCGATCAAATCCACTCCTAACAAGTGAAACGTGCCGCGAGTCCCAATGGCTTCGACTTGCTGAGTACGAGGCCGTGCCGCCGTGGTCTCGAGAACTGGAATAATTTGGACCGCGGTGTCCTCGAGGGCAGCGCGAAGTTCGGTCAAAGCGCTTTCGGGCAACATCCCAGCAGGTGCACTGATCAAGCCATCGCTTTCCGCGGTGATGAGATCGGTGAAATTCTGGAAGCTGGAAACGACGGCGCGGTTGGCGAGCCGGATGGCAAAAAACACCGCCACGCCTAAAGCCACGATGCTCATCAACAAGACCGACTGCACTGGCGCCAGTCGCCAATGACGCCAGGTAAAACGGCTCCACAGCAACGGCAGCAACTGAAGCGGGCCGCGTCTCATCGCTTTCAGTGAACTGACGACATTCGACTTGCGGCGACGCCTGCTGAGAGCGTGGAGGCGCCCGCAGGATCTGAAGAGACTTCACCATCGCGCAGATGAAGTTCGCGATGACAAATCGCAGCCGCCTCCGGACTGTGGGTCACCAAAACGAGCGCCGTACCGGTCTCGTCGGATAGCTCCCGAAGCAACTGCAGAATGATGGCGCCATTTTTCGAGTCGAGGTTTCCGGTCGGTTCGTCCGC
>DLVS01000306.1 GCA_003445095.1 Verrucomicrobiales bacterium | reverse complement strand
GAATTGCCAACGTAAAGGCCTTCGGAAATGAGCGGTTCGAACTCAGCCGTTATTCCACCCATCTGGACGCATTCTTGCAGGTCATTCTGCGGGCGGCGCGGCTGCGGGCGAGCCTGGTGTCGTTCATCATCTTCGGAGTGTTTGGCTCGATCGTGCTGGTTTTTTGGTATGGCGCACGGCTGCTACAAGCGGGCGATCTTAGCTTTGGTGAACTGACCCGTTTCATTCTGTACACCACCTTCGTGGGTGGTTCGGTGGCCTCGTTTGCGGAGGTCTATTCCCAAGTGCAGAAAACCTTGGGCGCAACCGAACGCGTCCGTGAGTTATTGGATGAGACTCCCGAGATTCGGTCGACCGAGGCCCCGGCACTTTCGATTCCACGACTACGCGGTGACGTCCGCTTTGAAGGCGTTGACTTCCAGTATCCTTCTCGACCCGAAGTCGCCGTCTTGAACGGGATCGACTTGCACGCCAGAGCGGGTGAGAAAATTGCCTTGGTGGGCCCCAGCGGCTCGGGGAAATCGACCATCGTTTCCTTGTTGCTCCGGTTCTACGCACCGACCGCCGGCCGAGTGCTGCTCGATGAGCGTGACGCTGGCGGGATGGCTTTGAGTGAACTGCGAGGGAACATGGCCATGGTGCCCCAAGAGGTGCTGCTATTTGGAGGGACCATCGAGGAGAATATTCGGTACGGAAAACCGAGCGCGACGCGCGATGAAGTTTTAGCGGCGTCACGACAGGCCGCTTGCCATGAATTCATCGAGCGAATGCCCGAGGGCTACGCCACGCGAGTGGGCGACCGAGGGATTCAACTGTCCGGCGGCCAGCGTCAACGCATCGCCATCGCGCGGGCATTGCTCAAGGATCCGGTCATTTTGATTTTCGATGAAGCGACGAGTTCTCTCGATTCAGAGAGTGAGCAACTCATTCAGCAAGCCCTGGAAGTTCTCCTGGCCGGTCGAACCGCTTTCCTCATCGCTCATCGGCTTTCGACCATTCGCCAAGTGGATCGGATCTATGTGATCGACGAAGGGCGGGTCATCGAAGCGGGAACTCACGAGGAGCTCATTCAGCGTACGGACGGCACGTATCGGCGTTTGGCGGAGCTGCAGTTTGGCCACGCGGACGCGGCGGAACGGGCCTAACGGCGGCGCGGATCGCCTTGACGGTCGAAGCGTCGGGGCGGGCTAATAACGCCGGGAAGCCGGCGTGTCCATCGACGGTGCGCGAGCCTCCGACTCCGTCACAAGAACTCCTGGACCATTCGAGCTACGACAGCGTCAGTGGCTTGGAACGCGCCAGGGTCATTGCCCCAGTTGGCTACGACCACGCAGGCCCAATCCTGATTGGGCGCAATCCAAACGTTCGTGAACCATTGAAGATTTGAACCGGAATGGGACATGGTCTTGCCTTTGGCCCACGGCCGGTCCGAGACAACCCAACCCAGAGCGTAATTTTGGTTATCGGGAACGGCTTGATGCAGTTTGGTGAACGAGGCCGGACTCAGGAGTAGTCCTCCTTCTCCACGCTCTCCCGCTAGATGGAAGGCAACGTAGCGCGCCATATCCACGAGCGAGCAATGTACCGTACCGGCCGGTCCGATCGAGGGCGGATTGTCCGCATCATGGCCCGGAGCCATCGGCGTCCGAGTGTTGCCTGCGCCGACGTGACCCCACGGTTGATTCACATATCTCGGGGAAGCCGGCACGCCAAATCCCGCCGAAGTCATGCCCAGCGGAATGAATAGTTCCTCGGTGATGAGTTGCTCCCACGGTCGGCCCATGACGCGTTCAAGCATCATTCCCGCCAAGGCGAAACCGGCATTGGAGTATTCGTACTTTGTTCCGGGAGGATTCTTAGGGGCTGAAGCGGTCAAACGATCGAAGAGAAAGAGTCGTTGTTCGACCGGGGTCCCACTTTGCACCCACAATTGATCCCACAAACTTCCCAGCCCTTCAGGCGCGCCTCCGCGATTCGCGAGCAGAAGTTCCAGCGTGACCGTCTTCCAACCGGCGTGCATCGCCGCCGCTCGCTCAGGAAAAAGGTCCACCAACTTCGTCGTCCATTGGATCTTGCCCTGCTCAACCAACAAGGCTGCCAAGGTCGCGGTCATCGACTTGGTCAGGGAGCCGTGGTGCCACACATCGGCGGGAGTGACTTTCTCGGTCAGGTCCCACTTACGAACGCCGGTGACCCCGAAGCCCACGATGCGATTCGAGCGGATGATCGCGCATCCTAGCGCGGGAACTTTGCGAGCGGTACGGATGCCTTCGAGAATCGCATCAAGATTGCGGACCTCACCTTGAGCGAGCCGAAAGTAACGAGCCGAATCCGCTGCGCCGACTAGCTGAGTAATTAGGTTGGTCTGCCGCACAAACCATGAGCCAGCATCGCTCCATTGGATCAGGTCTGAGGATGATTCGACTTGGAGGAACTGGTTCGCGACGGCGGGGAACTGGAGTTCGACGGCGGGGCGGATGGTGAGGTCAGTCGCCCACAATCCGGACGTCGAAGCCAACACAGAAAGAAGAAGGGCGCGGAAGTGCATATGAGTGGACCGGCTTGAGCCAAGCATCGTGTTCTCCTATCGCACAACTGGCGCCGGAAGTCGAGCCGGCCGCAGGGAAACAGGGCAATCGATCTGACGGGCGAGGCTGCCCAAAGCCTCGCTGCCTTGAGCCCGCTGGATGCACCACGAGCCATCGGACTCTTCCATTCGTCCGAAAACTCAGCTTTGAATTTTTGTACGGGCCGGAAGTGACGCGGCGAGGGATTTGCTTGGTTGACGGGAGCAGCCCCGACCATGCTCTCAAAGAATCGATCACAGTATGCCGCACCTTGACCTGATCCTGACATTAACCGGTGGCTTCATTGCCGCTTTAGGACTTGGGCTCATCACCCACCGGATCGGGCTTTCGCCCATCGTCGGTTATCTCCTCGCCGGCATCATCGTTAGCCCTCACACCCCAGGTTTTGCGGCAAACCAAGAATTGGCCGATCAGTTGGCGGAGATCGGCGTAATCCTGCTGATGTTCGGAGTTGGGCTGCAATTCCACTTTCAGGAGCTGCTCGCTGTCAAACGCATCGCGATCCCTGGAGCGGTGGTTCAAAGTGTCGTCGCCACGGTGCTCGGTGCGGTCGTGATGCATAGTTTTGGATGGAGTTGGCCGGCCGGGATCGTTTTTGGATTGGCTTTGTCCGTCGCCAGCACGGTCGTTCTCACCCGGGTACTGGTGGATAACCACGACCTGCATACTCCCACTGGGCACATCGCGATCGGTTGGCTGGTGATGGAAGACATCTTCACCGTGTTCGTTCTGGTGTTGCTGCCGGCGATCTTCGGACCTGAGGCGGGGCCGGCGGGCGGTGGCGTCGTGGTCGCGGTCGGGATTGCCTCGTTGAAAATCGGCGCGCTCGTGGCCTTTACATTTCTCGTGGGCGGCTGGGCCATTCCCAAACTGCTCGCCTACATCGCCGGCACCGGTTCGCGCGAGCTGTTCACGCTGGGAGTCCTCGCGCTGGCGCTCGGTATTGCCGTGGCTTCCGCCAAACTATTCGGCGTCTCGATGGCCTTAGGAGCATTCCTCGCCGGAATGGTGGTCGGTCGATCGGAATTCAGTTTGCGAGCCGCGACCGACGCGCTCCCGATGCGCGACGCGTTCGCCGTTCTGTTCTTCGTTTCCGTGGGCATGCTCTTTAACTATCAGAGCCTTCTCGATTCGCCGGGCTTGGTGCTGACAACGCTCGCCATCGTGTTGCTCGGTAAACCCCTGGCCGCGCTCGGCATCGTGGTCCTGATGCGATATCCCGTTCGGGTGGCGTTGTCAGTGGCGATGGCGCTGGCTCAAATCGGCGAGTTTTCCTTCATCCTGGCGAGCATGGGTCGACAATTGCAGATCCTGCCCGCCAGCGCTGCCAACGTACTGGTGGCGGCGGCGATCGTCTCCATCACGGTCAACCCGTTGCTCTACCGGGGCGTTGGAGCCATGGAAGCTTGGGCCACCCGCCGACCCCGGTTGTGGCGCTGGCTGCAAACCCGGGTCTCGGGGGAACCAGCCGCCACAAGTTCCTCGCCGATTGATTCACAACGCCGAGCGGTAGTGATCGGTTACGGTCCCGTGGGGCAAACCTTGGCCCGGCTGCTCAAGGCCAACGAAATCGAGCCCACCTATGATTCCGAACTTGGTCGGTCCGAACGCGAGCGAATACCCGTAGAGGGTCCACTGCACCGTCACGATCGGGATCGCGACGAGGGAGTGCATCAGTGTCGAGAGGACGTTCTTCTTCCGCACCATCCCGGCGTAGAAGAGGGCCAGCGCTGGGGTCATCAACAGGACGAGCGCGCTCGACACGAGCAGCCAAGCCGTGTCGCCGGGATCGGTCTTCATCGCCGGTTAACTTCGGTGGTTGCCTGTTTCCGCCTTGTTTCGACCGCGGCTCG
>DLVS01000279.1 GCA_003445095.1 Verrucomicrobiales bacterium | reverse complement strand
TTCGTGATGGACGACTACGTGATGCTTCTGAAGTTCAGAGGGCCGGATTGCCGATCCGATACAAGTGTCCCTGGGTGCGAATGAACAACCCGCCGTCGGTAACGGCGTAGCTCGACAGACTACGCTCGCTGAGATCATTACGGGCGAGCACTTCGAACTTGGGACTAGCCTTCACCACGATTCCGATGCCGTCCTCGGACTGAAAATAGATGCGTCCCTCGGCCGCGACCGGCGACGCCGAGAAATCTCCGGACAGTCGTTCGTTCCAATGGACCTTCCCCGTCTGCGCGTCAGCACAAGTCGCGGTGCCTCCGTCGGAAACAAAATAGACTTCATTCCCGACGACGACTGCGGAAGGCGTGTTGGGCGCGCTTCGGGTTGTTTGCCATCCGATATGAGTCTCGGTCAGGTCACCCTCTCCTCCCGGGCGTACGGCCAAGAGGCTCGGGCGATCATAACCAGTTCCCAAGAAGAGCAAGCCGTGGGCAAACACCGGGCGCGGGACTACCGAATAACCCTCGCCATACCGGACCCGCCACAACTCGCGCCCAGTAGAGGGGTCGTACGCGCACACTGCTCCGCTGCCCGGGCTGATGATTTCCCGGCGCGCTCCATTGGTAATGAGCAACGCCGTACTGAACGAAAACTTTTTGCTCGCCGGCGTTGTACGAGGGGTTTTCCAGCGCACCTCTCCGGTATCCGCCGCCAACGCCACCACGAAGGGATCCGACCCGCCGTCGCAACTGAAGAAGAGCGAGTCGTCCACCAGGATCGGCGAGCCGCCGTTGCCGTGAACCGGGGGGTATTTGAGGGACGTTTGCTGCCATCGAATCTTGCCGTCGAAATCGAGACACGCCGTGCCCAAATGACCGAAGTGAACGAAGATGCGATCGCCTGCGACCAACGGAGTCGGGCTCGCCTGGCTATTCTTGCGATGAATGCCGGGGGCAGTGCCGGACTCAACTCGGAAGACCTCGGTGTCCCAGTCGATTCGTCCGGTGTTGGCGTCAAGCGCCAACGTTCGCAAAGACAATCCGCCGCCATCGGTTGTTGGCACCGCGGTCGTGAGAAAGAGCTTTCCGCGGGCGAGCACTGGAGAGGACCACCCTTCGCCGGGGATCGCGGTCTTCCAGGCGACGTTGTTCGATTGGCTCCAGTGAATCGGGACGTTCGTGGCGACGGACAATCCCTGTCCGGTCGGACCACGGAACTCCGGCCAATCGCCAGCGTTCAAGCATCCGCTGAATCCGAGCAGAATTGCCACCACATCCGAAAGCTGCCTCCGGTATTGCCGGTATTGGCTGATCACGCGCGGAGCTTACTCGGCATGTCCCGCGGCGCCAGCGTGGGAGCAACTCGAGTTCGTCTGGATGGACTCCACTTCCCCGATGCTCGACGCGATTACTTGCCGCCGGCCGAGCGCAGTCTCCGCTGCAAATCGTGCACCACTCGGTAACCAATTCGCTTTATGACAAGAAAAGGATCGACGCACCGGCTCGGAATGCTGGGTTCCCCGGAGACGGCAACAGGTTTCCCCAAGGAGCCTATCCAAAGACACCGAGTCGGCGTCGGCGCGAACGGAGGCGTCAGCCCACCACTCGTGCCATGAGGGGATCCGTCACGCTGTCTTCGCCGGTCTCGATTCGGCCGGCAAACCGTTGCTCAAAACGAGGCAAGTCGGGAACTCGAACGCGCAGATCGTACCAACCGAAACTCCGGGCGAGGTCAAAGAGAAGGGCAGTTTCGGATCCCTTCGAACCGGCTGGAGCTAACGTCACGGTGCGACTGGCGCCACGATAGGCGGCGTCTTCGACCAGCACAGAAACAGGCTTTTGCGAGTCGGCGTTTACCAGTCGAACAACAGCCTCGCGGATCGGTTTTCCGTTCGTCCGTGCTGGCTCGAGGGTGATTTGAAGCAAGGGATCGTCGGCCGATCCACGGAAGTCTCGGAAGAAGCCGTTGGGTCCATGGACGCACAGATGGTATTGGCTCTCGGCGAAATCCACGATCGGCCATTGGCCGGTAAGCTGATTCCCCGCGGCAACCGTATAGGCCCACGTTCGTCCGGGTTCGAACTTGGGTGAACTTGCACCGAGGACGCGCGCGGGTTGGGGTGAGTAAATGTGAAACGGCGCTCCGGCCGATCGAGGGCCGAAAAACTCCCGACCTGCCTCGAATTGGAGGACGAACGATTTGCGATCCGGGCTGAGGGCCCCGTTAACCGTCAATTCGTACGGCAACGCACATGAGGGACGGGTTCCCGGTTCCTGCTGCGGCAGCCACGGAGTTGTGAGCGGGTTGTCTCGCGCTTGAGCAATCTCGGCCGGGCCCAGCTTCTTGAAGTCGTGGGGAACTTGGCGGAATTGTGCCTGATGGATCGAGCCCAAGAAAGCGTCGCGTTGCACCGGTGCAGGCAGATTGATCTTCTCGCCGTGGTACGGTCGAAACGCAGCGCTTAGGTCACCGCAGACCACGCGGCGCCAGTCGCTGATATTCTTTTCGCGAACGGGTCGACCGGCCCGGTGACTCACGACCGTCTCCAGCAATTGAATGATTGAGGTGTGGTCAAACACTTGGGAACACACGTAGCCGCCTCGACTCCACGGCGACGCGATCACCAGCGGCACGCGGTAGCCGAGACCGATGGGTCCCGCTCGGCCCGAACCAGAATCCCGTTTTTGCCGATCCCGCTCCTGCTCGATTCGAACTTGTTCCACTGAAGTATCGATACCCGGCGAGACTTGCCCCAGCTCAGGTTGATCTTTTGGTGGCGGAACGAACGGAGGGACGTGGTCGAAGTAGCCGTCGTTTTCATCGTAGCAGAGCACGAAGATCGTCTTCTTCCAGACCTCCGGATTCTGCGTCAAGATGTCGAGCGTTTCGGAGAGGTACCAAGCCCCATACCACGGCGCGCCAGGATGGTCGGAGAAGTTTTTGGGGGCGACGATCCACGACACCGTGGGAAGTTTTCCGGTTCGTACATCCTGGCGGAACTGGTGGAGGACGTCGCCCCGCGGGACTTCCATCCGTCGTTCCGTGCCGCCGTCGCGATAGGTAAGCGAAGCGAGCTCATGATAATGCGGATCCCCCTGATTCGTGCTAAACGCCTTCCGATGCAGATTCTGTTCGCGCGGCGGAAGTTTGGCGAAGTTCGCTTCCGTGTAGGTCGCCAATCCTTTCCGGGCTCTGGCGAGGTCTCGCTGCAGGGTTTTGACCTTCTTGCTATGCTCGGCCGACCACGGCTGGGGCTGAGCCTCCGCTTGGCCGAGCTGTTTCGTCAGCTCGGGTTCTTGAGTGCGTAAATGCTCACGGTACGCGGGCAAAAACCGCACGTGATATTGGGTGAACCACTCCAGCGGATTATCCGTAAAATTTGCCAACCAGTCCTCGGCTTCTCCCTTTAGTCCCGTCGGCAAACTCAGCTCGTTCTGGTACACCCGCCACGAAACTCCGCTTTCCTCCAGACGTTCGGGAAACGTCTTCCAGCTCGCCTCCGCGCCGTAATCCACGTCCTCGTTGCGCACGTTCGCCTTTGTGAGGATCGAGGGTTTGGCCCTGATGGTCCCGGTCCAGAGATGTAACCGATTCGGCGTCGTGCCGGTGAGCGATGAGCAAAAGTTTTGATCGCAAACCGTGAATGCGTCGGCGAGGGCGTAGTAAAAAGGAAGGTCGTCGCGGTTGTAAAAGCCTAGGGTGAGCGGCAAGTGGGCATACTCCTTGCGACTCGAGCGTTTGGCGTCGAGCCAGCCATTGTGCCGGCCTCCGCTCCGAGCATCCTGCTGATCCGTCCACGAATGCGGCAGTGAGCTCATCCAGGTCGCTTTCGTATCGTGGATATTCAGGCGAAAGGGCGCGTAAGTCTCACCGGCCGCGTTGGACTGCAACCAGACGGGATTGCCATCGGGAAGTCTGACGGCGCGCGGATCGTTGAACCCACGCACTCCCCGCAGGGAGCCGTAGCAGTGGTCGAACGAGCGATTCTCCTGCATGAGAATGACCACGTGCTCGGCGTCGAGAAAAGTGCTTCCGACCGGAGGGTCAATCGCCAACGCCTTTTGAATGGAAGCCGGAAAGCCACTGGAAAGTCCCACGCCGAGCAACGCCGCCTTCTTTAAGAAATCGCGCCGTGAATCCATAACTCAGTCCGCAATGGACCCGTGTGGCAGCGCTGGGATTCAAACTAGAACCAGTAGAAAGAGCTGCCTGGGTAGAGGATTCAATTGCCTTGGGGAGCACGCCCGCCTCGGGCGTTGCGGACGGCGCCTCGCCGTCCGCGATGGGCGTGTGGAGTCGTGACCTTCTTGTTTGCCGAGACGAGCCTCGCTGTGGCGGCTGGCGAGGCTGATCACCTAGCGATCCGTCGTGACTTCAGTTCCATTGTCCCGCCACGACGCACGGTGCGGCGTGCTTCCCAAGACGTCAGCATCGTTCTGCTAAAACCGTGCACTGATCCCAGCCCGTACTTGGATCGGTTCGACTGGATGGAAGTGATAGTCGTCCACGCCCTCGGCTGGCTCGCCCGGCAAACGTGATGGGTAATAGTAGGTGATGTCGTCGCCCTTGGAATTGAAGAGGTTGAACACATCCACCGTGAGCTTCCAACGAGCGTTGAACTGGTATCCGACCTGCAAGTTCACGATCGCGGTACCGTCCGAAGTGAATTCGTCGTTCTCCGTGAGCGGACGCGGCCCGAAATAGCGCAGGCGTAGACTGGAGAAAAAACCGCCGAGGCTGGGGATGTCGTGGGCGGTGACGCCGGCGCTCAGTACGGTCTCGATAGCGCCGGGAATAAAGTTCCCTTCGGGCGCGTAGTCGGAATAACGCGCGTGGGACCAAGCAAAATCCAAGTCAAAGGTTAGCCACGGCATTGGCGTGTAGTAATTGGCGAACTCAACTCCGTATCGTTCGCTGGGTCGCGTCGCTTCCGTGCTGCCCGCGTCACCGACGAACACGAGCTCGGAATCACTTTGCAGCCACCAAAAGGTCACGGTGCTTTGCAGATGATCCAGTGCCAACGTGCGAACCCCCGTTTCCGCTCCGTAAGTCCGGACGAGTGGATCGGCGGGATCAATGGCTGACGTCACGCCGCGGGCGTCGTTGCTGTGGAATCCCATGCCGGCGCTCAAATTGAATTCCGTATTCGCCCACGGACCAAACACGACGCTGCCTTTGGGACTGACGATGCTGTCGGTAACGTTGCCGGTGTCTTCGGGCAGGTACGACTCGACACCGAAGTGGTAGTTGTCCAGGCGGACACCGACATCCGACCGAATCTTATCCGTCCAGCGAGTCTGGTTCTGAACGTACGGCGCCACGTAAACTTCACCGACGTCGTCTGAGCGGTTGGTCTCGAGGAACTCGCGGCGGCGGGTGTGGTTCAGCTCCACATGGATGTCATCGCCGCGTACCTGCAATCCCACCGTTGATTCACTTGTGCGGCCGAACAGTTGGTGGTTCCAAGTGTGATGCGCCATGAGGCCGCCGTAAACGCGTTGGTCGTACTGCTGGAACTGATCGCCGTTGTAGGGGTCATCCAGGAAGTAGGTAAAATTCGAGAACAGATCGAGATCGTAATAAACGCCGTACACCATCACGCGCGTGTGACCTTCCTCGGTGTCTCGATGCCATTCGGCCGATAGGCTAAACCGCTTCGATTCGCCGCCGTCGCTGTCGTCGATGTTGCCGAAGCGGCCGATCAGCCCTTCATCCACTGCGCGCCGCGGGATCTGATCGGTTGAATCCCACCGTCCGTAGTAACCCATCCCGGTGATGCTCCAGCCGGTGCCGTCCTTCTCCTTGCTGTAGCTCATCACGCCGTTGGCCTTGTTATAGTTGGAAGGCAGATCCCAGGGTCCGTTGTCGTGTTGATACTCCGCCGCATAGAGCAAGTTACCATCGCCCACCTTCGGCGAAGAGATGAACAGACCGCGCGCATAGCCGTACATGCCACCCTCGGCATCGGCGAGGCTGTAGTTGAGCGATTTGGAGTACTTCATGTTGACCGCGCCGACTGAGCTGAAGTCGCCGAGATCGGCATAGTACGGTCCCTTACGGAAATGAATGCGCTCAACCAGTTCCGGAATCATGAAATTGATGTCGGTGTATCCCTGGCCGTGCGCATGGGTCGGTAGATTGATCGGGACGCCATCCACGAACGTCGCGAAGTCGGTGCCGTGATCGAGGTTGAAGCC
Source organism: Verrucomicrobiales bacterium (assembly GCA_003445095.1). Lineage (GTDB taxonomy): Bacteria > Verrucomicrobiota > Verrucomicrobiia > Limisphaerales > UBA9464 > UBA9464. The sequence goes on along the minus strand of DLVS01000279.1, from coordinate 4,736 downwards.
GCGGAGAAAATACTGATTGGCCTTGCCGTTTCCGCTGTGTTGGGTGGCGATGAGTCCAGGAACCGTTTCGAGCAGTTCGCCGGGACGCAACAGTGGCCGGTACTCGAAGACGTCGCGGCCCACATAGCCTTCGCTGGCGGCATCGGCGATCTCGAGCAGGGAATCGGCTCGTCCATAGATGACGATGCGCTCCATCTCGATAGGCTCGTCGCCCAGGATCGCGGTTGGAAGGAGGAGCCAGCCTAGGCCGGCAGTGAGAGGAACAAGTTGACGCGGTTTCATCAGATGGTGCCGGTCAATTTTGTGGACCGGCGACATGGTTTGGTTTCGCGGGCAACAAAAAGCCACCCGCTTCCACAGCTACGGAGAGACTCCGCCATTGCTGTGCCGGGTGGCTGTCAAAGAAGTGCCTGAATGACGGTGATTCGTGCAAGGGAAAGATGCGAGACGTGAGACTTTCGCAGATCTACGGGTGAGAAACTGAGTTGGATGCATTCATTCTGGTGGCAAGTGCCGGTGCTTGTAAAAAGCAACAGGGTAGGCCTAGCGAACCTCAATCAGAGTTCTTACCGAAGCGAAACACCGGCCCATAGGGGCGTCTCGATCGACCTCGGTCAGCGGCTCTACTTTCGAAAATAGAAAGCCAGCATCATCAAGGAAATGGCCACGATCCATGAACCAGCGATTTGGATGGCAATCCTCAACCAGCGAAACTTGCGCCCGAGGTTCACGTAAATCGCGATGTCCACTATGAGTACGGCCAAGCTAATCCAGGTTCCGAGCAGAGTTTTTACGGTGGTGACCGACGAGCCACTTTCGACCCCAGAATCCAATCCCAACCCCAGCGCCGCGCAAGCGAACGTAGCCGCGAGGACCATCTGCGGCGGATCTTTATCCAAGGCGAGCATGACCCCGAGAGCAAGCGCCACAACGATCAGCGCAGGCGGATAAACGACTTTGATCCACCCCGTCGTGGTCAAGGCCAATGCAATCGCCGAGACCGAAGCAAATACTGCCATGGGTACCCTCAACTGGAGAGGCACCCGGCGCCCGCAGAGAAAACCGAGTCCGAGGATAATCATCACATGCGTCGGGGTGGTTAGTGGGTGCAAAGCCCCACTCCAAAAGTCACCCAAACCAGGGGCCGGAGAATGCGCCTGCGCGCTAGCAGGAAAGGCGATCAGACACATCCCCAACGGGAGAAGTTTTCTCCGCCCCGCCGAGACTTCACGCATGGTTACAGCCATCCGAAAAGGAAGGCGACTCCCACCGCTGCGATGACGCCGCCACACGCCCGAACAGCGATCTCCCACTTCGGCCATCTCGTCAATTCGCCGAAGGCAATGCCGGCAAGGTGAAGGACTCCTGTGGCGATCACGAAGCCGATGGCATACGCCAGCGCATTGTCGGACCTAGGCAACTCTTTCCCATGCGCGTATCCATGGAAAATCGCGAAAATGCCGACGATGACCGCTGCGATCCAGAGCCGGGGTTTAACGGCTAACGCCACCATCAGGCCCAAGACGATCGCTGAAAGAGCAATGCCGGTTTCCACGCCCGGAAGTGGTAGTCCCATGATCCCTGCCGCACCGCCGAACGCCATAACCACGGGAAACACCACTGGCAGGATCCATACGGCGCGTCCTCCGAGGAATACTCCCCAAATCCCCACCGCAACCATGGCCACGAGGTGGTCCAAACCACTCATGGGATGCTTGAATCCGCTCAAGAAGCCTCCCACGACTCCGGTTTCAGTATGAGCGCTCGCCGTCGCAGGCAGAATAAGAAATACCAATACTCGCGCTGCGAATGTTATCCAATTTGCTTTAGGACCACCCAGTGCAGGCGCTATCCGGGTCGCACGGAAGAACGCCACCGAGCCTTCAGCCTCCGTCGCCAAATCGGTCGTCACGACCTGATCCTTCAGTACCAACGGAACGCTCATCCGGAATCGTGAGTTAGGCTACGGTGAACGGCCGAGATGTCGCAACGCAAATCCCTTTTCCCCTTTTCCCCCTTTTCCCATCGATCGAATCTGCGCAATTGGCCAGCCTTTATTATGAAGCGGCTTGAGAATCCCGATAACCAAATCCAGCCCCACTTGGCCCAGTTAGCAACTTGCGGCACTCGCTGGTGGCCGATCCTCTGACAATTCGCTCCCCGACCTCGAATTAACTTCGTAAACTTTTCCGGGTCACCCAAGGATTCGGACCGCCGGCCGCTGGCACCTACCTCACATGAAAACGCGCTTCAAATCTTCCGTTCTGATTGCCTTGTTGGTTTTAGCTCCGTCCGTCGCTAACGCTCACCCGGGACATCCGGCCTCTGGATTGGCCGAGGGCTTGGCACACCCGCTGACAGGTCTCGATCACTTACTCGCGATGGTCGCCGTCGGCCTCTGGGCGGCCCAGATCGGAGGACGAGCCCGTTGGATTGTGCCCTCTGCCTTCGTGGGAACGATGGTCCTCGGCGGAGCGATGGGAATGAGCGGAGTGCCAGTGCCTTGGGTCGAGCAAGGAATCGTCGCTTCGGTGTTTGTGCTCGGACTGTTGATTGCGCTGGCTACCAAGCCGAAACTGTCCGTCACGGTGCCGGTGGTCGCGGCATTCGCCCTCTTTCATGGACATGCTCACGGGACCGAAATGGTTTCCGCCGCGACGGGATTGCTTTACGCGACCGGATTCGCCCTGGCCACCGCTATGCTGCATCTGACCGGGGTTGGGCTGGGCCAGGTCCTAGCGCACCAATCTAGAGGAGACTGGCTGCGCCTCGCTGGTGGGGGCATCGCGCTGGCGGGAGTCGTTCTCGCGTTCAATTGAGCCGTTTCATCGTCTGAATCATTGACCGCGGGGCGCTGAAAAGTCGTCGGCACCATTCCGACTGGCTCCGACCGGTCTCACATGCGGGCGATCTCCCGCGACGGCACAGGTGGCTATGCAGCCAAACCCTCGCTCGGCCAGCATTGATGCCGCGAAACAAGAATTCGCTGGTTGGGCTCCCTTGCCAGGCATCAGTTTTGGCACTGCCGCAACGCCGGATGGCAAGTATCTGATCATGGCCATGGTAGAGCTCAGCGAAGTCGCGTCGCTGGACTTGGCCACGGCGAAAGTCACTCGGCGGATTCGAGAAGGTTCTCCAAGTTTGCCGCGGTGACGGCCGGCCTGCTCGCGTCATTACTTGGGCTGTGGTTGGCGGTAGTGATGGGTGTCACGTGCCTTCCGACTCTCCGTGGCGGCTCTGCCGGAGCACGGCCACACCTTGCAAGAAACTGAGATTCGCCCACTGCTGTCCATTAGCCCAATCTGTCGTGTTTCAGAGTCCCCGTGAACCCGTAAACCCCCAGCAATAAAAACCTCGTCGACCGCGCGTCTGGCGTTCCGTACTCGGCCTTGAGGCCCGGATTCTTTCAACGTCAATTTGTACCTTACCTCGCCCAGAAGTATTTGTACCGGTGCCCGAGAACAGTCGCCCTCTGTGGCTTGCGAAAGATTACGGTCGAGTTGTTGCCGTTCGGTCGACCGCTCCAGCATGGACATGGCCTTTCAATCCGAGACATTACTTGCCACCAGGCTCGCCGAAGGATTCGGGCTAGGTGGCCGTCTCAGTGAAGTTCCAAATCACAGAACCGCTTTGGTTGTGGTTGCTGCTACCGTCCATCGCCTGGGTCGGCTGGCTGGCCTGGACGTCATCGGTCACCCTGAGTCCGGTCCGGCGAATGGTTTCGTTGGCGCTTCGGATTGCCGTCGTGTTCGCCCTCGTGTTCGCGCTCGCAGAGCTCCGGCGGCTCAAGCGAGTCGAGGGAATGAACGTACTGTTTCTGCTCGACGTTTCGGACAGTGTGTCGAGTCGGCAGCAGGCGGCAGCCCGCGAACAAGTTCGTGAGTTTGTCCGAGAGAAGCCGCCGGCCGATCGGGCTGGCCTGATTGTTTTCGGTGCGGAATCGGGATTGGAGGCCAACGCCTCTCCCTCATTCGAAGTGGCCAAGAATGGCGCGGTCGTCCCGACGGAACGGACGGATTTGGCGGGGGCATTGCGACTCGCGGTAGCCGCACTTCCAGAGTACGGCCAGCGCCGATTGGTCCTGTTCAGTGATGGAAATGAAAACGTGGGTGACGCGCTCGGGGCCGCAATTTCTGCGCGCACATTGGGAGCGGCGGTGGACGTGGTGCCGCTCGGGCAGGAACGCGGGGCGGATGTGGCGGTCGAACGATTCCAATTACCACCGCGGGTCAATCAAAACGTCACCTTTGAAGCCAAAGTGTTAGTGCAAGCGAGCGAGCCGGGTCCGGCGACGGTGCAACTTTACCGAAACGATCAACTATTGGGTCAGCAGGTGGTCCAGCTCGACGCAGGACGAAACTTGCTCGCGTTCCCGCAATCCATTTCCGAGCCCGGTTTTTACACGTTTGACGTACGGGTGAACTCCACCGGCGACGTCGTGCCGCAGAACAATCGCGCGGCCGGATTCGTGATTGTCCGAGGTGTTCCGCGGGTGCTGTTGGTTTCCCAAGATCCGGCGGCGGATGCGCCGCTGATGGGAGCGTTGCGGTCAGGGGAATTCGACCTTCGCGTGATTGAGCCGAGTCGCCTTCCAGATTCGCTCGCGGAGCTTCAAAGCTACGACGCCATCATCGCGAGCAACGTGGCCGCCACCGACCTAACCCGGGATCAACAGCTCCGCCTGCAAAGCGCGGTGCGCGATTTTGGCGTGGGATTTGTGTGCCTTGGCGGTGACC
>DLVS01000276.1 GCA_003445095.1 Verrucomicrobiales bacterium | reverse complement strand
GGCCGCGCCTTCGGCGCGGGGCCGCCGCAGCGCGGCAGCCCTACCAGGTTTATGGCCCCACTTTGCGCCAGATCTGTGGGGGCGAGCTAGTCAAGGAACGCCGTCAATGGGCTGGTTGGACTTGCCACATCAAGTGGGGCGCCAACCCCGATCTCATAAGCGGTTCTGCCCGCTTGCACGGCTTGCTGGAAGGCCAGGGCCATCCGATTCGGATCGGTAGCCACTGCGATGGCCGTGTTCACGAGGACCGCATCGGCGCCGAGTTCCATGGCTTCGGCTGCGTGACTGGGCGCGCCAATGCCGGCATCGACCACGACGGGAACGGTGGCCTGTTCGATGATGATGCGAATCTGGTCGCGGGTCTGAATTCCCCGGTGGGAACCGATTGGCGAGCCCAGCGGCATCACAGTGGCAGTCCCCACTTCCTGCAACCGCTTTGCCAACACCGGGTCGGCGTTGATGTACGGCAAAACCACAAATCCTTCCTGCACGAGCTGCTGGGCCGCCTGAAGCGTTTCGATCGGATCGGGAAGCAAGTAGCGGGGGTCAGGATGAATTTCGAGTTTGATCCATTTGGGCAAACCGGCCGCCGCTGCGAGTCGGGCTAACCGAACGGCTTCGGCAGCATTCATGGCCCCGCTCGTGTTGGGCAGGACGAGGTATTTAGCCGGATCGATGAACTCGAGAATATTGGCGAACGCATCCTTTGCTCCGCTGAGATCGACGCGTCGTAGGGCGACCGTCACTACTTCCGTACCGCTCGCCACCAGGGCGTCCCGCATGGCTTCGGGTGACGAAAACTTGCCCGTCCCCACCAACAAGCGGGACCTGAACGAGCGGCCAGCAATCACGAGGGCACGAGCGGACATCAAGGGCTTGAGGATGGGAGGGCCAGCCAAGGTTGTCGAGGTGGCGTCATTTCGAGATGCCGTGGCGGTGCGCAGCGGAGCTACCTCTTTGGAACGACGTCCTACGGCAAATTACGGCACAGTTCATTCGAACCCAGGTCCGGCATCCCAAAGCGGTAGCTCCGAAGACTTCGCCACCGCACTCCCAAACGACTACAAAATGTCATCCCAACTCGCCGAATTGGTCAGCATCAGTTCACGCAAAATTCGAATGGGTGGCATGCCGTGGCTGAGGACAGCGTCGTGGAAGCGTTGCAACGTGAAGCGATCGCCCTCTTGCGCCTGCCAGTCACTGCGCAATTTCAGCAACTGAAGTTTGCCCAACGTGTAAAACCCGTACCCCGGATCGAACGTTCCACGCTGCGCTTCGGAACGGGCGGGCTTTTCTTGGTAGTACGCTTCCGTCACGAAAAAATCGGTCGCCTGATCCACGGTCATTCCCAGACAATGGAGTTGAATCGCGCAGCACAGGCGCGCGATCCGGAGTAAGGCTTCGTTCGACTGAGCCATCTGATATCGGGCGATCCGAAGCCGATCGTCGGAGGTGGGAGGGTGTTTGACGGGTTCTGGGCCGGCGTAACCGGCTTCGATTACCATTTGTTCCGTGTAATGAGCCCAACCTTCGATGAACGCGTAGCTACCAAAAACCTTTGCCGCCGGCGTGACCGACGAGGCGTTCAACGCGAGGAATTGGACGTAGTGACCGGGATACGCTTCATGAATGCTGACGACATCGGTCGTGTAATAATTGAACGCGGTGAGCCATTCGTTTTTTTGGTCCGTGGTCCAGTCTTTCTCCGTGGGCGTCACGTAATAGTAGGCTTCAGTGGCTTTCGTTTCGAACGGTCCAGGAGTATCCATCGAAGCAAAGCTCGTCGCACGAAACGGCGGCAACGTCTCCTTTACTTGCGCGCGGACGGGGCTCGGAATGGTCACCAACTTTCGGTCCACTACGAAGTCGCGAATGGCCTCCAAATTTCGGCGCGTGTCGGGAATTAGCCCTGCCTCCGTGGGGTGGTCTCGCTGAATCGCCAGAAACACTTCGGGCGCCGGCTTGGAGGGATCGATAATTCGGCCGGCGTCGGCGAACCGCGCTTGTTCGGCCTTGAGTTCGCGGCGAGCGATCTCGAGCACTCGTTCGGGCATCAAATGAATCATCTCCAAACTCAGCAGCTCGGAGAAACCCTCGCGACCCAGCGCGAAATCGTCGGTGGCCTGGGGCAGTCGCTCGGTTTTGAGCCAGGTCGTGTAGGCCCGGATCGCTTGGAGCGCCGCGGTGTTGGCGGTCGCAAACTCGGCGCGCACCGCCGGATCGGAAACCTCGGCCGCCGCGTTGGCGACATCCTTTTCCCAAAAACTGGCGGTGGCTTCTGCAACCTCTATTCCCAGCTCGATCCACGGCCGCGGAAGCCGAGCCTCCAAATTGTTTTGGGCGGCCGCAAAATGGGCCGGCGCCAGGCGCAACAACGCGGTCATGTCGCGGACGCGTTCATTCAACGGTTTCCAGTCACGCTTGAGATAGATCGAAACGTCGGGTTGATCGGCATAGGCGAGCGGGCTGCGTTGCAGATATCGTAGTCGATCGGCAAACAACAGCTTCGTGCCAATTTGGTTCTCAATGACACTCAGATCGCGCAGGTTCGTGGGGGAGAGTTGCGCTCGGTCAAAGGCTGAGAAGCGCTTGTGAAATCCCATCAGGCCAGCGCGGACCGCCTCGTTGGTCGCCGCCGTCGGGACCACATATTTGCCGTCGTATTCATGCAAGCCTAGGGCGACTGCGCCTACGGGGTTGAGGTTGTTGTTGAAGCGAAGGAAGTCGGCGGACGCCGTTGCGAAACTTGCTTCAACGGTGGCGTTGCTCGGAGACGCGGCTCGGACAGCCAGTTGAATCATTAGCGTCAGGCCGCAAAAGCGAGCGAGAAGTGGAGGGAGCATGGGGCTGCCAAAATGACTTTGACGTGTGGAGCTGGACACAAGGCTTATGCACGAGACTTCAAGGTAGTGCCGGCCAATTCCAGAATCCGCCGGAAGCTTGGCTCTGGAATGGGCATGACGCTCAGGCGGGACTGTCGGATGAGCGGCAAATCTTTAGTGAGCGGGTCCACCTTTAGTTGTTCCAATGTGACCGCCCGCTTGAGTGGTTGGAATGGCACGAGATCCACGCACGACCAGTCGCCTTCTTCAGCAGTCGGATCAGGATACGCTTCCCGGGCGACCTTGGCGCAGCCCACGACCTCTTTGCCTACGCTGCTGTGGTAATAGAGGACCAAGTCGCCTTTTTTCATCCCCCGCAAATGAAGCCGGCCAGGGAAACTCCGAACGCCGGTCCAAGCCGTCCCACCGTCGGCGACGAAGGCCGTCCAGGAGTAAGAGTCGGGTTCTTGTTTCACGAGCCAGAATTGCTGCGCCATGGCAAGAGGGTGGCACGGGACGTAGGTAGGGGCGAGTTTCACCTCGCCCTCATCCAATTCCGTTGCGCTCGCAAAGTCGCCCAAAGGGCAGCATGGAAAGCGCGGCGCTCTTGAAACAAGCCCACCTCCACTCGCTCCACGCTGCCCTAGTTCCCCGTCGCAACGTTCACACGCTAATCGGAATTGAATGGGGCCGCGGGTGGAACGCAGCCCTACCAAGCAAAGCTGCGGGTCGGCAAAGCGTTGCCCACCGGCATCCAAGGTGTCTCGGCAGACTCGGCCGGCTCAAAGCCGATTCCAGCCGGTGTGCTGTTACCGGCCAAAGACGCTGTGCAAAATCACTTCCTTGGTTTTCCACAGCAGCGGCATCGTTAGAGCTACGGGCAACAGAAGCGCCAGGACGAGACCGGAAGAGCGGCGGGTAGGGAAAGAGGGTAGATCCAGGTGGGCGCCGTATGATGAAAAAAAAAAAAGCACAAACTGTCACATCTCCATGCATGACAGTGACTTCACCTCAA
>DLVS01000037.1 GCA_003445095.1 Verrucomicrobiales bacterium | reverse complement strand
AAAAGTTCGCACGCCTCTATTCGGGCGGAGCGAACGGCCCCTTAGATCGGAGCCTTCGACGCAAACAATGATCCACCGCACGGCAGAATCCGCTACTGACCAGGGAATCCGCTCGCGGGAATCTCCCATGACCACTAGGTTCCGCCGCATGGAATCAGCTTTCGGAGCTGCTGCGCCACGAACGCAGGTGGGGTCGGAGAGGCGCTTCGAATTCACCACGATCGCACCGCGAAGCTGGCCCGTCCCAGTGATGGTTTTCGCGGCCGCCTGTATCACGGTGGGAATTCTGTGGGACATCTCGTGGCACGCGACGATCGGTCGCGACACGTTTTGGACGCCGGCCCACATGATGATTTATCTCGGAGGAACCTTGGGGGGATGGGTCGGTGGTTGGTTGGCTTTCTCGGCGACTTTCCTCCGACGCGATCAACTTATCGGCAGCACCATTGGCATTCTTGGAGCTCGGGCGCCGTTGGGCGCGTGGGTCGCTATCTGGGGCGCGGCAGCGATGCTGACGTCGGCGCCGCTCGATGACTGGTGGCACAATGCCTACGGTCTCGACGTCAAGATCCTGTCGCCACCGCATGCGCTGCTCGCGGCCGGAATGTATGGCGTCGCTGTGGGGGCGGTCTTGTTGGCAGCCGCCCAGCGCAATCAACCGTCGGCTGGAGGGACCACGGTAGCTCCAGGCTTCGTCATCGCGGCCACGGGAGTTCAACTCAGTCTGGCGTCGATTCTACTGACCGAATTGAGTTTTCCGAACCTCCAACACACCGCGTCGTTCTACTTGGTCTCGGCCGCCATGTATCCGGCCTTCCTCACCGCCATCGCGCGTTATGCTCCGACGCGCTGGGCCGCGACGAAGGTCTCGCTCGTTTATATGGCGGTCCTGTTGACGATGGTTTGGATCCTCCCGCTCTTCCCGGCGGAACCCAAGCTCGCTCCGATTTACAACCGAGTGACACACATGACACCGCCCAGTTTTCCGCTGCTGCTGGTCGCGCCTGCGCTCGCCATTGATGTTTTGTTTCAAAGTACGCGGCGCCGGCTTGGGCTCGGCTGGACGAGCTTGCGTATTTTGGCAGCGGCGACCTTGTTCGTAGCCATCTTTCTTCCTCTGCAATGGCACTTCGCGAAATTCCTCATCAGCCCTGCTGCCGATAGCGCGGTGTTGGCTGGGCACGGCCGGTTTATTGGCTACATGGGCGAGCGATCTCAATGGCAAGAAGCTTTCTGGCGGTTGGATCGGGATCCGTTTACGGAAATCACTGTGGTGAAGATGTGGCTACTCGCGTTGGTCGCGTGCAGCGTGGGGAATCTGATCGGAACGTTCTTCGGTCGTATTCGCCGATGAACTTGCTCGGCCGGGTCGGACTAGGGTTGGTCGCTGTTTGGCTCGCGGCGGTGCCCGTGGTGGCGCACGTGGGAAGTCCCTTCATCGTATTTGAGGGACGGGCTGGCGATTTCCCGGTTCAAGTCGTAGTCAGACAACCCGAGGTAGTGCCCGGTCTGGCTGAGATTTCAGTGCGCATTTTGGGCGGCAATCCGACCGGAGTTCGCGTTCTCCCCTTACACGGTAACACCGACAAATCGGGCGCGCCTCGACCCGACATCGCCAAACCAGTTCCGGGAGAAACCAACCTCTACACGGCGGCCCTTTGGTTCATGAATCGAGGAGCTTACGGAATCGAAGTTCAGGTAGAGGGTCCGAGCGGGGGCACCGCCATCGTTCCCGTCAATTCAGTCGCGTACGATCGAAAATCCATGCCGGCCGGACTCGGGATCGCCCTGGCGATCGTGGGTGCCGGGTTAGCGTTGGGAGTCATCGCGATTGCGATGGCCGCGGCGCGGGAAGCGACCTTGCCAGCGGGAGTACCGCCGAGTCGCGGACGGTGGGGTTGGGCGGCACTCGCGGGCTTTGTAGGAGTGACCGCGGTGGGCGGTGCCATTTTCGGCGGTTCGGCGTGGTGGAACCAGGAGGATACCCGGCATATCACTCGAGTGCTTTATCGGCAACTCGCGCACAAAGTGACCACGGTCCCGGCCGGTTCGGGAACGCAGCTTCAATTGACGCTCACCGATTCCCGCTACGGCCTGCGACCGTACCGACCGGTGCCTGAGCACGGAAAACTGGTGCACCTGTTCGTCGTCGGTGAGGACACTTCGCTCGGAGTTCCCGCGTTGGCTCACCTCCATCCACACGAGTCGGGAGAAAAGGAATTCACGTGCCGTTTGCCCAACCTTCCGGCGGGTCGCTATCGAGTATTCACTGAGCTCACGCATGAGGAAGGTTTCACGCAAACCCTCACCAATTCCCTCGAACTAGCCGAGCAAACCACCGCCACTGGATGGTCCGATCCCGACGACTCGGCTGCGTCGGCGGGCCCGGGTGCAATGTCACCAGTTCCGGTGGGCGACGGTTTGATGGTGCACCTTCGCGTGCAGGCAGCGCTGCCCGGCGAGGTGAGTCGATTGGAGGCCCGAATTGACCAGGCGGACGGCGCGCCCGCACCGTTGGAACCTTACCTCCGCATGCTGGGTCACGCAGTCGTGATGCGCGATGACGGTTCCGTGTTTGGTCACTTGCATCCCGCGGGCTCGCTCTCGATGGCGGCGGCGAGGACATTTGCCCGAAAGCTCGACGGTGAAGCGGGTGTGAAAGCCACTGATGCCAACTGCGGCGATCTCGAGGCCGTTCCGGCAGCGGTCGCGGCGGCGCTGGGTCGTCGGGGAGAGGTCAGTTTTCCGTACGTGTTTCCGAACGCCGGAAATTATTTCGTCTGGATCCAAGTGAAGGTGGCGGGGCGCATCTACACGGCGCCGTTCCGGGTTACGATTGGGGGCCAACGTGCTGTCGCGACTTCTTCGGAGCGCGAACCCACCGAAGCGGTAGAAGGCTAGGTCAATTGAGCAACTGCGAGGGCGGGAACTGGCGAGCATACGTCGGCGGGTTGTTTTCGGCGTCCCGCCGAAAACATCGTCCCCAATCTTTTCTCCCGGGCGTACTCACCGAGAGTGGTTGACGAAGGTCTGG
>DLVS01000039.1 GCA_003445095.1 Verrucomicrobiales bacterium | reverse complement strand
GGTGATCGGGTGGGCATTTGGTTGCGCAATCGACCTGAGTTCGTCTCCGCCTTGTTTGGGATCCTGGCGGCCGGCGGTGTGGCCGTACCCATCAACAGCTTTCTCAAACCAGTCGAGGTTGGCTACCTGGTGGACGATGCGGTCCTAAACGTCCTGATCACCGAAGAGCCGGCAGAAGAGGCGGTCGCGAGCGTACAGGCGACGCGGCCGACACTAAGGATTCTGCGAGCGGAAGACCTCGACCGCGGCGGTTCGGCTTCGTTCGAGCCGACGCCGCGACTGCCCTCGGACTTGGCGGTATTGATCTATACCAGTGGCACCACGGGTCGCCCCAAAGGCGCAATGCTCACGCATGGCAACCTGTTGCACAACGTGGAGTCGTGCCGGCAAATCCTCCAAATCGTCGAGGTCGATCGTATCGTTCTGCTCCTCCCGATGTTCCACAGTTTCATGCTGACGGTGTGCATCTTCTTACCGCTGATCGTCGGCGGCTCGATCGTGCTGATTCAGTCGTTGCACCCGCCGAAAGCGATGTTGGAAGAACTGTTGGGAAACGAAGGCACCGTCCTCCCTGCCATGGCCCAGATTTTTCGCGCCTTGAGTGGCCTTCCGCCCGGGATTCGTTTGCCGCTTCGGTTGTGCATTAGCGGCGCCGGTCCGTTGCCCCAGGAGATTCTCAAGGGTTTTAACGCCCGGCATCCGCAGGTACCCCTCATTGAAGGATATGGCCTGAGCGAGGCCAGCCCGGTGGTCTCGGTGAATCCGGTGCAAGGACCGTGGATTCCCGGCACGATCGGGGTGCCGATTCCGGATGTCGAGGTCAGTGTGCAGGATGAGGGCGGGCGGATGCTGGAAGATAAGGTGGACGGCGAGATCTGCGTTCGGGGTGGCAACGTGATGATCGGCTACTGGAATGCTCCGGAAAAGACGGCGGAAACGCTCGTGAATGGTTGGTTGCGCACCGGCGACATCGGCCACCGGCGGCCGGATGGATACTATGTCATCACGGACCGGAAGAAAGACATGCTCAAGCCGAATGGCATCAATGTTTATCCGCGCGAGATTGAAGAAGTCGTTTATCAGTTCCCGGGAATTAAGGAATGCGCCGTGGTGGGAGAAGTGGACGAACGTCGCGGCGAGCGGCCGGTGGCTTTTGTGGCGCTCGACGACGGACGCCATTTGGACGAGAAGGCGCTGTTGTCTTTTCTAAAAGAGCGCTTAGCCGACTACAAACTGCCGCGTCGAGTCATCACGATGCCGGCGTTGCCACGGAACGCGACGGGGAAGCTATTGAAGACTTCGTTACGCGAATGGCTGCGCGAAAATCCCGGAACGGACGCGGGGTAGGACAACGCATCTCCACGGCGGTGGCTCATTCAAACACCGGTCGAAAAAATTGCGGTTCGGTGGCGCCGAGTGGCACGTGGTAGGTGGCGGATCCGACGAATCGTTCGACCTGGGTCCAGTTTTCCAGATCACTCGATGCCTCAAGCACCCACGGCGTGCTTGGACCCGTCGTGATTTGGATTTCCGGAGCACTTCCTGCCTCAAAGCCCGCGACCGCAACTACCGGTGGAGGCGGATCGACTTGTCCGGGGGATCCATTCCGAAGCGTGCTCCGTCGCCAATGACGGGGCTCCGAGGGATCGGCCAAGCCCTCCTCTCGCACCACGAGCGAAAAGCCTTGGCCGTCAGGTTCGGTTGGCCAGGGTGGATCGTCGCGAAAGTGCCCAGAAAAGACGGTGGGACCGCCGACGGATGCTGCCAGGGTCAACGTCTCGCCGCCGTTGTCTAAGGCCCCTTCGTAGGGTCCGAAGAGCAAAGTATCCGCTCCCAGCCCGTGGTACTTCCGGAAGGCCGGAGTATTGGTCGTGCGGATCAGCACGGCGTAGCCGTTGGTTGGAATGGTTGCGCTATCGGAAAACGTATAGTCGATGCCGGCCGTAAACGTCACACCACTCAACGGCAGCGGCTCGGTTGAACTCGCGTTGTGGAGCTCGACGAATTCGAAGCCTTCAGCGGGTGGGTTATACATGATTTCGGTAACCTGCAGATGCTCGAGCAATAGCGCGGTTTGCTCCGTGGGTCCGGCCGTGAATTCCACGGGAAGCGACCAATGGCTGGTTCGCCCCAGATCATCGGTGTAGCGGACTCGCGCACGGTACAAATGCCCCGCGCGGAGGAATCCTGCCGGCACGGTGATTTCGGTAACCTCAGGCAGCTGTTCGCCCGAATCCCAAATAGCCTCGATCTCATAACGCATCGGCTCCTCCGGTCGATAGCCAGGATGGTCCCGTCTGCTAATCTCTCCTACTCGCCATCGGATGGACCGAGCCGAGCCGCTTCCGGTGAACGCGCTCGCGGTATACTTCAAGCGATTGAGTGGGAATCCAGACGGACCTGTGTAAGTCAAGGTGGGACGCTCCGGTAACCCTGGCTCGGCACTCAGCTGATCGAGCGAGAAGGTCGGGTTGGAAGCGCGGTAATCGACGTATCGCTTCATGATCGTTCGCACCGCTTCGAATGTTCGGGGAATACCCGAATACAGGCCGAATCGGTAAAAGCGTCCTTGGCCAGCCTTACCTTCCTGAACGATGCTCGTATCGATCATGAGCGGGTTGTAATCCCATTGGGCGCGGTCGGCGTCGATGAAGCTAAAGGTGTTCGTTCCGCGAAGCCGCAGCGCGTATTCATCAATCAGTCGATACGCTTCGTCCGAATTCCACAACAGGTCCCGAACCTCCCGAACTCGGTTCCGGAACTCGCGGGCGATCGCCGGATATTTCGGATTACTCTCGAAGTCGGAAAGCACCCGACTCTTAAATGGCTCATCGCCTCCCGTGTACCCGGACTGGTACATGTTGTCGGCCCAGGTCAGGTCTAAGTCCCAAGGTAACTCCGTCCATCGCCCATCGACGGGGTTGTGGTAGTAGAAGTAGTTTTTCCCGTTCGCGATGTCGTAATGGTGGATCGCTTGGACGATAGTTTGGTACGAGAAGTAAGTCGGCAAATCGAAGTGTGATCGCCACCACGACTCCGGCAGCGAGTCAGAATCCGGGCTCGAGTACGCGGCTTGAAAGGCGGATAGATCGGAGGCATCGACCGGGCCGCCTGGGCCGAGATTGTTGGGTTCACCCGTCCCTGCTTCCATTTTGTAGAGGTTCCCATCAGGGAGGCCGTGCTCGTCGAGAAATCGGCCGTCCATTTGTTCGATGGCCAAATAAAGTCCCCAAAAGTCTCCACCAAATTGGTCGTCGCGAACGGCCTCTTCCGGCTGATCCACAATGCGGAACTGGACGAACGTGGAGTGGGACGCCGGAACTCCGGCCAACTGAAGCAGCCGAAATCCCACGCTTTCGAACATTCCCTGTTCGCCCCGATGCTGGGTGTCGCCCTGTTGTATACAGGCCCCCAGATTCAGTTTCGCCCAGGGAGTGCCAAAGGGCCGACCCCAATTGTCGCGGGCCTGAAAGTCATGACCTCGATTGAAGTCGAACTTCCACATGTTCTTCCCCATCGCATAACGCCACACCCCACCCCGAGGACGAAAGCGAATGTGATCGTAGACCTCGCCGTGATACACCAAGGTGCCCGTCCAAAAATACTCATCTCCGTGGGAGCGATCGAGCCAAGTCTCATCTTCTACATCCTGGCGATGCGCGATCAGGTGATAGACGGGCAGACGATTCATCTCGGCCGCTTCGACGGTGAAGGGTGCCCCGAGAGAGCTGGTCGAGCCGGGACGGACGGCGCCGTTCCATGCGGGCACTCCGTCGTACACGAAGAGGGCAAAATTTGATTGGGGATCGTCCGGATAAGGAACTTGAACTGCGGCGCCCCTCGCGTCGCGAGCGTCGATTCGGTAACGAATGAGATGGCGATGGCGAAGTGCGGACGAAGGAAGTTGAACAGTGAACAGGTTGGTATCGGCTGCGGAGGGCTCCATGGCCAAGGTCAACCACCCTTGGGAGAAGGAAGGCTCGTCGAAACGGACATACGCCCCCGGAGCCACGACCTGATACTCCAGCGCTACTTCGGCCACGCCATCCGGGTCGGTAATCCGCGCCGAAATCGTGACTGGCTCGCCGCTCCGAGGTTCTTGAGGATCGTGCCGAACTTGGCGGACCGCCGGCGGCGCGTTGGTGGCGAAGACGACGTTGGGTTGGCCTGGCGTCGGTCCGCGACCGGTCGGACCCACTAAAGTAGACAGCCGCGCATCGAAAAAGCAGTCGGAACTGTTTTGCCGGCTGATATTGGCGACCTGTACGGCAAGCGTATTCGATCCCTCCCGCAGCGAGCCGCGCGGGAGCGAAATCTCGAAGCGCTCGTAATCGTCGTTTTCGCGCGCGTTGCCCGTCGCCGTTGCCTCGAACGGCACCTCGGCCGCATTCATGGCCTTGGTCAGCACCAGTGTTCCATTCAGCCAGACCTTGAAGCCATCATCATACAAGGCTTCCAAGCGGATGCCGCTAATCGCCTCGGCGTCCGTCACGGTGAATTCGCGTCGGAGGAAGAACTGCGTATAGGCGCCACGCATGTCGGCCAACTCGGTTCCCAACCGAACGGCCGGATCGTAACCGAGAGGCCCGTTTCCGCTCTGCCAACCGCCGTCATTGAAGGAGGATTCAGCCCAATTGACCGGTGGAGCCTGTGTCCCCTTGAAATAACGCCATTCTGCTCCGGCACCGAAGACCGACGAGACGACCGGGGTTGGAGTTCCGACCACGGAGGAACGCCAGTGGCCGCCGAGGCTGTTATCGAGAGCCGGATTGATCAGTTCCAGGGAGTACCCCGGTTGATCACCAACGGTGGGCCAAGGAAACCCGAGCTGGTAGTCAACCTCGTCGAGCACCTCGCCCGCGGGATCGCGCAAACGGACCCGTTCGCCTTCGCCCGCTAGACGTCCGGTCCAAGGGCCGAGTGCGTTGGTCACTCCAAACTTGGCGGCCAATGCGTCCGGATTCTGGGCGACGACCAGATATTCGTGAGGGCCAATCGTGGTTCCCGGCGGAAAGATAAAATCCACGCCGCCGGAGAGAGACCAGCCCGACAAGTTCATTTCCTGATCTAGGGGAGAGTAGAATTCGATGAATTCGACCGCCTCCTGCTTCACATCGGGCGAATGGTGGATCTCGTTGATCACTGGCGCTTGGATGGCCGCCCGGACGGAGACGACCAAGAACGCGAGTACCAAAATCCAACGAAACTTCATGAACATCTTGAACGTGCGGATCGCCTCCCGGGCAAGCAAGTCCCAGGCCGCCTCGGTCGATCGAACACATGGTAGAGATGGCGCACTGCGCCTTCCCCGCTCGTCAGGGCTGATTTCATGGGGCGCAGCCGGGGAATGTTCCTGCGAATGTCATTCGCAGGCGCGAGCGTCGTCGTTAATTAGGCTGCGTTCGTGAAGGCCGCAGCAATTCAGGTGGACTTCCCGAGCGAGACTATTTCGTCCTCAAATACGCTTGGATGTCGGCCAGGTCTTGCGCGGTCAAACCAAGCTGGTCGGCGCTCATCATGAGCGACCGCTCCAATCGTTTGCGGGATTCGATTCGATTCTTCGGCACGGTCTGCGTCATCCCGCTGGCGGATTGCACAATCAGCGGATCGCCTTCGGACAGGACCAGGCCCTGAAGCACGATTCCGTCCTTGGTCTTGATCTCAGTGCCGGCGAAACCGCTCGCGATGTCAGCGCTCGGATTAATTACCGAATTGAGGAACACTTCAGTGGTCTGACGTTGCGCCCAGCCGGTGAGGTTGGGCGCGTATTCCGCGCCCGTGTCGCCAACCCGATGACAGCTCGTGCAGGCGGCGGTGAACTTCCCTTCGCCGCGTTTGACGTTCCCCTTCAACACCAGCGCGTCCGCCGCCGTAAACTTCGGGGCCTCCGGCACCGGAATGGTCGCCTCGATAAGTTCGACGTTGTCGGGGTCGTAGACACCGCGGGCCTTGAGCGCTTCGTTCACGCCAAATTCTCGCCAAGTCGAATCCTTTCGATTCAACAGCCACCACAGCGCTTCGGCCCTTACCGTCTTGTCCGTCTTCGCGGCGACTTCGAGCATGGCGTCGGCAGCGTCCTGAGTGGAGTTGTAACCGATCGCAGTCAACGCCCGCTTGCGATCAGAGTCGCTCAGGGAAGAAGCGAGCGCCCGGGTCTTGAAGTCGGCGACGCTCTGCGGCGGGTACAGTCGCCACGCGAGCCACGCGAACTGCGGGGACCACTGCGTCGGATCGGATTTGCCCAACGCTGGTTTGATCGCGTCATACATTTGAGATTCCTTGCCCTTAGCTCCTGTGCCCCATGCCTCCAGATAAGTGCGATCCTGTCCGTCAAACTTTCGGGCGAGCGTCACTAGGATATCCTGCGACTCACTAGCCGAAATATCCCGCATCGCGACCGCTACCTCGCGGCGCACTGCCGGCGAGGCATCGCTGGCGAGCTGGCGGGCGGTCGCCATGAAGTATTCGTGCGTTCCCGGCACTCGCTCCGGCGACTGGTTCGCGGTGACTCGCTTTTCTTCGGCCGCTCGGCGGAGTGCCCGGAAGGCGACCACGCGAGTCTGCGGATTCCGGTCCTTCAGCAATTCCGCGACACGGGAAATTCCCTGGGGTGAATCGAGCGCCAGCAGCCAGACCGCGTGAGCGCGGACGTACGGGTTGTCGTCTCGAAGCAGCTTGGTAAGTGGTTTGACGGCTTCGTTGCCCATTCGTTGCAACGCGTAAAACGCAGCGCCGCGCACGTTCACGGCCGGACTCTTGAGGCCCGCAATCGCCCCTTCGACCGTAGTGAAATCCACGGGAGGCACCTTGGGTTTGAAGCCCTTCGGCGCGACGCGATAGATAGTTCCCGATTTCGTCTCATCCCAATCGGCATGCCCGCCGACCCGCGCGTCGAACCAATCCGCGACATAGATGGCGCCATCCGCGCCCACTCCGACATCACTCGGACGAAACATCGTCTTGAGATCACGAGTTTCATTCTTTCCTCCCTTGAAATCCGTGCCCGCGAACTCGCCTTCCTTGTTGCTGGTGACGAAGTCGAAACGCTTCAACTCGAATCCGGCGCCCTCCAGTTTCGGGAAATAGCCGAAGACAACGTTTCGTCCCGGTTCACAGCTCAACAACAGACCCCGGTACTTTTTTCCGAGCGCGCTTTCCTCGACAAAAGTGATGCCGGTCGGCGAGCCGCCGCCATAGACATCACCTGCCGGCATCGTTCCCGGATCCTCCTGACGCCACTCCGCCGTGGGAATGCTCTGGCCCGGACGTCGGTCCGCGCCCCAGGAGCGTTGTCCGTCGAACGAGCAGAATCCCGCGTTACCCGACTCGAGTAGAAACGCTGTGCGGCACGCCGGGGGGTCATCATTGTCGTTCTGGAATACATCTCCAAAGGCAGTGACGGTCTGCTCGTAGCTGTTGCGGAAATTGTGTCCGATAATGCGAACGCGTGAGCCGTCGGGATTCATCCGAGCCGCGAACCCGCCGATCCACACGTGGCCGTCATCGCTCTTCTGGCCAGCGATCTTGGTCGGTTCCCAGCCGAGATCCGCTTTGCCGCCGCCGTAAGTCGGGTCGTAGGCGCTGCCGATACGAAAGGTCTGGCCGGACTTGTCGGTGAACATCGCGCCCGTGTTGCCCGAGTTCCAATACCACTGTCCATCGGGACCGACCGTGACGCTGTGAATAGTGTGGTCATGTTTACGGCCGTTGAAGCCGGTCAAGATCACCTCACGTTTGTCCACCGCGGGATCGAACTTCCGATCTCGGTTCACATCGGTATAGACGATCAAGTCCGGCGCCATCGAAACCACTACCTGATTGTCGATAACGGCAATGCCCATGGGCGCCCGCAGATCGGGTTCTTGCACGAAAACACTTTCCTGGTCGGCTTTCCCGTCTCCGTTCGTGTCCTCGAGAATTACAATTCGATCGCCCTCGGGCTGCCGGCTGTAGTGGCTCCGGTAATTCACTCCCTCGGCGACCCAGATGCGACCGTCTTTGTCGAAGTCGAAATTCGTGGGGTTCCGGAGCATGGGCGACGTCGCCCAGACAGTGACTTCGAGGTTAGGATCGGAGGTGGACAGCAGGCTGGTCGGAACTAACGGATCGGCAGCGCGGGCGGCCAAGGTTGACGCCAGAGCGGCAATGCAAAACGGAATGGAAGCAGGCTTCACGCGGAGAACTCTGCCCGCAGCTCGCGCGCAACCAAAAGAGTTTTTGAGCCGGGCAAGAAGTAAAATTTGTCCGCCTTCTGGAAATCCATGGAAGAGCCAGGACATGTTATTGTTTTAGCGACCTGCGGGGCGACCCGAACCAAGAGCGCGCCTCGCGTTCGCGCGCGGGGCGACCGCCGAACGTGTCTGCGCGGTGGTCAATGCAAGGAGCGCAGCGGTGAATGAACCGGTGGGGAAGATTGGTCGGACGCGACGACTCATTTGGGCACAAAAGGAATGTAATCCGTCAGATCACCCCGAAGATACCGAGCCAGCACGCGAGCCTGAACGAAGGGTATTTGGGCGCTGCGCAAGTTCTGGTCGAGCAACGGATGGTTGAGGCTCTCTTGCTTGCGTTCTTGATATGCTTTGATGACGCGTTTGCGCCCGGCTTCGGTGAACTCGATCACACCACCTTCTCGTTCCGTGAAGTGGTCCGCGCCGACCTGCTGCCGATTGATCAGAGTGATCGCCAGGCGATCAGCAAGCCACGGACGGAATTCCTCCATCAAATCCAAAGCGAGCGAAGGGCGGTTCGGTCGGTCCACTTGAAGGAAGCCGACAAACGGGTCGAGGCCAGCAGCCGTCAGCGCAGCAATGCAATCATGACGAACGAGGGCGTACAGGAAGCTGAGGAGACAGTTGATGCGGTCACGCGGTGGCCGGCGGCTGCGGTTCGTGAACGCAAAGTCAGCGCGCTGCTGCTTTAGCGCGAGGCTGAATACCGTGAAGTAGATGTTGGCGGCCATGCCCTCGGCGCCGCGCAAGGAATCCAACTCGGTGAACCCGGGCAGATCGCGAATTTGGCGGGCCAGCGCGTCGATCACCTCTTCGAGGCGGACGCGATCCTCAGCGGAATCGGTTTCGCGGGCGGCGCGGAGGAGACTGTTGCGGCTATTCTGGAGCTTGCCGACGATGAGCTGACGAGCGATCGCGGTGCATTTCGAAGGATCGTCAGCCACGCGAAACTGGGCGCGACGAAGCGTGACGCTGGTATCTGCCACGCCGGTTAGGCGAGCGTGGAGACGCCCCCAACTCGTTGAGGTAATTGACCGCGACGCCGTGTTCCCAACAAAGGTCCAAGGCGGGCGGGCTGATGGTGGACGCGCCGAAGACGCAGATGGACTCGAGATGGTGAATGGGGGTCGAGACTTTGCGGGAGCCCGTGGCGGTTTCGAGTGTCCGCTGGTCGAGAGGCTGGTCGTCGGGATAAACGGGAACCTCGACCTGAAGGGTGAGATGGTCGCGGGCGACGTAGCTACCGGGTGTGGTCAGGTAGAGGGTATTTTGTTGGATCTCGGGCAGGGGTGGGGAGAGCTCCGATCTCAAATGTCAGATCTCAAATCGCGATTGCGGGCTTCGGCCGCTCGCCGCAGCGGATGGTCCGCCGGCAGCAGCTTCATTCCCTCGCGATCGAACGCATCCGCCCGCTTCTTTCGGTCGGCTTCCTGGCGCGTTCGCTCGGTGAGATGGCGCGTTCCTCGAATTGGAGAATTCTGCAATGCCTCGGCCCAGGCGCGCAATTGTCGGGAACACGACTCCGCCGTCGATTTCAAATCTGAAATCTGAGATCTCAGATTATCGGGGACACGACGCTCCTTCACGGCGAGCATCGAACGAACTTCCCCTGCCGAACCACGGGCGATGTAAATGAACTGCAGGAGTTCGTTGGTGGTGCCGCGTTCGAATCCCTCGGCAATGTTGTTGGAGACGGAAAGCGCCGCCCGATCCAACTGATCGCGATAACCACGGCTGACGGAGAAGCGGGAGTCGTCGAGCAATTGCTCGGTGGTTTCGTAGAGGCGAGCGGCGGTTTGCCACACCGGCAAGTCTTCGAATCGTTGATAGGTCATGGCTTTGTGATTTGAGATTTGAGATCTCAAATGTGCCCTTCTGGGCCGCGTCGGCCACTCTGAAATCTCAAATCTGGGATCTCAAATTTAACGAGCCTATGCCTGGAAGAGTTGACGAGCCAGCCGCTTTCCCCGGTCCGCGTCACCGGTCGCTTTCGGCAGACAGATTTCGAAAAGAGAACACTCCTCGCACGCGGGCTTGAATTCTGCCGGCGGCACGACTTCCGACTAAACGAGCTGCTGGAGTGCCTCGACAGCCTGGGTTGTGAACGCGCGCAGTTCCGGAGTAAAGTTGACTTCGCGACGACGCTTGCTGTCGGCATGGAAGATCGCGCCGTGTGGAACGGTCGTGTTGAACATCTCTTCCAGACACAGCGCCTGGGCGCAGAGTTGGGCGTCGTCGTTATCCCATTGGCGCCGTTTGCCGAGTTTGAACTCGACCGGCTTGAGGTATTTGAGATTTGAGATCTCAAATTTTGAATTCGAGCGAAGCTCGCGGAGCGATTGGTGTGTTCGTTGGCCGAGCGCCAACCTTCGACGGCCTTCAATGCCGCTCGGCGCGGGCAGTAGAGGAAGTCGTTGAGCAGGGAGAGCGGGAGCAGTTCATTCACGAGGCATCCTCCGGTGGAATGTGCCTAAAGCCCCGCGCCCCATGCCAGAATCGAACAATCTCGACGCAATGCGCTTCGTGCTGAACCCGGTGGATGATCCGATAAGATCGACAAATGAACTCGCGCAGGTCGGGTTGACGGAACTCTGGCACCATCCGTCCTCGCTCGGGAAACTCCGCCAAACTCTCCCCGCGAACAATCGACTCGTAACCAACGCGAGCGGAAGGCAGCGTCGCCGTTGAATCCTCGCCGTCCCATGAAGATAACAACTCGCGTTCGCTGCCTCGCGATCTTGGCGCTCAGTTTCAATGTTGGCGCGACACTCGCAGTCGAGGGACTTTCGGCGCTAACCAATACAGTTCGGCTTGCGGCGGCGCAGGCTGCCGGGCGGGTCATCGACTTCCGACTGAAGCCGGATGAGGCGCTCGCCGCAGTGGAAAGGAATCTCACCGAACTCGAACGCCTGATCGATCGCGCCGGCGAGGCGAAATGCGACGCCCTGGTATTGCCCGAGGATACACCGGGCTTGCTAAATTGGGTGGGAGCAAACGAAGCCCGAGTGAAGGAGGTGTTGCCCCAGGTCGTGCGCCGAATGATCGACCGCCTGGGCACCGCCGCTGCGCGGCACCGGATGTATTTAGTCGTTTGCAGTGACTTCATCGAGAGCGATGGCGCGACGTACAACACGGCGTTCTTACTCGGTCGGGACGGTCAGGAGATCGGCCGATATCATAAGGTCTGTCCGACGTGGTCGGAAGCAGGAGTGCGGCGTCGGGGAAGTTCGTTCCCGGTTTTTCCCACTTCGGATTTGGGCACCGCCGCGATGCTCATTTGCTACGACTTGGTCGTGCCTGAGTCGGCACGCTGTCGCGCGGTCGCTGGGGCGGATATCCTCTTCTTTCCCACCATGGGCGGCGCGGCCATCGGCGACGATGACATCGGCGTGCAGGCGCTGCGGGTGCGCGCCGCGGAGAACTTCATTTGGCTGGTCGTCGCCCAGCGGGGCAGCGGCGCCATGATTATTTCGCCGCAAGGTAAGATCGTCGCTCAGGCCGAAGGCGCGGACGGTCTGGCCATCGCGGACGTTGATGTCCACGGCCAACGCGAGGGTGGCGATTCCATGAACTGGCAACGCGACATGCGCGCCCGACTGTTCCGCGAACGTAATCCCGAGGCATTCCGCATCCTGACCGACACCAATCCGCCCGTGCTCGCCAAGGTGCCCATCAGCCTCACTCAAAAGGAAGCAGGAGACATCATGGCGCGGGCTTTGACGGTGGGAGAAGACGAGTTCAAGCAGGCGAACGGACTCTTGGCTGAAGGCAAAACCGAAGAAGCGATCTCTGCCTTCGAGCGCCTGCGCCAAGAGTATCCCGCCAGTTGGATCGACCGCCGATCTCAGGAGCGACTGGCCAAACTGCAAACAGGCCACCCCGGCGAAAAACCCTTTCCCAGTCTGCGACCACCTTCTCCCTTGGGAAGCCTCCAGCGAGAGACAAACAACGTGCGGAGCCTGGCTTCGAAGTATCCCGGCGACGTCGGCCTCGCGAATGACCCCGATGTGTTATTCGCCGACGACTTCGAATCCGGCGACATGAAGAAGTGGGATCAACAACGCGGCCGGGTGGTAATGACCCAAGAGCGGCCAAACTCCGGACAATGGTGCGTGCAGATGCCAATGGAACGCGGTCAGAACCACGGTGGCGACGCGATCAAATGGTTTATGCCGGGAGCCGACGTCGTCTATGCGCGGTTCTATGTGAAGTTCTCACCGGACTATCAATACAATCACCACTTCGTATGGCTGGGCGCCAATCAACGCACCAATAAGTGGTCGGCGTTTGGCAAGGCCGGTCTCAAGCCGAACGGCACTTACTATTCGACCGGGATGGAGCCGTGGTTTGCGTGGGGCAAGAATCCGCCGCCGGGTGAAGTGAATCTTTACACGTACTACCTCGACATGGCGCCGGACCCGAAGATGGACAAATACTGGGGCAACGGCTTCTTCCCGCCGGGACCGGGGAAAGGCACTGCGGCAGGTAAGGACCGCGTCATCCCTCCGCTGAACCAATGGCAGTGTTGGGAATTCATGATTCAGGCGAACACAGCTCCCGATAGAGCCGACGGGAAGCAAGCGATGTGGGTGGATGGGAAGTTGGTGGGCGAATTCACCGGCATCCGCTGGCGCAACGACCTCGATTTGAAAGTGAATTGCCTCTGGCTCGAGCACTACGGCTACGATGAAGGCGATCCCACCAAACAATATTGGAAGGACAGCCAGTCCGTTTGGTTTGATGACCTGGTCGTAGCGCGCCGCTATATCGGCCCGATCCGGCGGTGACATCGGCTCCGATTCAGTTTTCCACTGAGCGTTTTCCGCTATGGCAGGTGGATTTCCGAACGGCTCGGGCCAAGGGCACGCGGAAATTCTGTAGGGACCTCTTGCCTTGGCACGATCCACCGCGGCCCCTCACCCCACCTCCATCATCACCAACACAAAATCATAGCCGCCGTGAACGAGAGCCGAGACGGACGTGCTCGTTTTCTTTCGAATGAATCCTAACGCCAAGCCGATGACGAAGACCGAGGCGAGGCCGTCCCAACTGTATTGATACGCGTGCAACGACGTGAAAAACAAATTGGAGAGCAGGATTCCTAGGCGCGGTTGCAGAATCCCACGAACGGCCACTTCCTCTCCCAATCCTGCGGTGACCCCAGTCACCACCGCACCGACGGGCGAAATAAGCGGGCCAAACAGCGCCTCAAGTGCCGTGAGATCGGTAGTCCTCCAATTGAAATACTGCCACGTCCTCGTGATGACTTCGTCGGTAAAGTAGCCCAATCCAAGCAGTAGACCCGTCAACAAAATACCCAAACCGATGTGTCGAGCGGAGAGCCGCCGGAGACCAAGTCGTTCGAGGGTCTCTGGCCAGTTGCGACGCACCCCATAGCCGACGGCGAGCGTGGCGGCGACGAGCGTCCAATTGAGGGAATAGATCTGATCGCGAAACATTCCAGCGGCGCCGCGCCCGTCGTCAAAAACGGTCGAGCCGTCGGGAACACCTTGGAGCATCATCAAGAGGGGCGGTTCGCCCAAAACCACGAGCGGAACCAAACAGAGCGTGGTGAACGCCGACACCGCGCCCAGCGCCAGGGCGCGCACGCTGGTCCACTCCTGTGTCCCCGTCAGACCGGTAGCAAGTCTTCGCATGGCCGGGAGAGCCGCGAGCAGAGCCACCCCGCCCGCGAAGAGACTCAAATAGCCCAACAACGCGAGCAACGCGGATGTGCCGGCGGGAAGTACTCCTGGTGGATCGGAAGCAATCGCGAGGTAGGTGGAAGACACGTTGAAGCCGACCCCAAGCAGCAGCAGCAGGCATAGCATGACTCGCGACAGCACCCGAGCCGCTTTCGCCTCCAAGCCCACGTAGGCCAGCACACACATAGTGGCGAAGAGAACCACCTCCCAAGTCGCCATGAGGAACGCGCCAAGTTCCCCTGCCACGAAAATTCCGAGTACCGCCGAAACCAACAGCACTCCGAGACCTGCGTACACCACCGGCGAGATTCGTCGCCACCCCGTCGAAATAGGTGGCGCGACTTCCGCGCTCAGGTGTTGGTCCGTCATCGCAAGACCGCCGGGCAAAACCGGTGGCGACGGACTGATTGGAGGTGGAATAAACTCGTCCATGTTAGCGCCAAATGCGGTTCCAGCTTCCCGACTCGCGGCCCTCGATGCTCGGACAAACAAAGGGATGGGACGATGAGATTTTAATGACGATCAAACCGAACGGTTCGATAGGATGGAGTTCGTGGACTGCGGAACGCAACGGTGCCATTCCGCTGCGGTCATTCGCCGCGAGCCGGACGGCCAAAGCGCGATCGAGTCGCAGGAATAGTGGCCCGACCGGGTTGATGGCGTCAGTTCACGCCGGGATTTTGGAAGACTACTCCAAGCCAACTACTGCCCCGGTTCGGCGGTCTCCCCGGCGACCGGCGGCGTGGGAGGCCGCGCCTGATGCCGCGATTCGAATTCCGTGAAATCCCCGTCCACCGACCGATGCACCTCGCTGTGACCATCGGCGAATCCGTAAGTCCTCATCCAACCACTCGCCGACCGCCACGCTTCACGTTGGCGCACGACGATGGCCTGGGACGGATTGGCGATGCCAGAGGGAGACCCTTGGTACATAATCTCATAGTCGGCCGTTTGCAGCGCTTGAATGAATCCCAACTGCTCCGGATTCGAGATTTCGGATTTCGCACGAGCCAGAGCCACATCCAACGACTCCGGATATCGGTCGCCGTTGTCGCCGGCGAACAGAAAAAATCCCAGCATCAGTAATTTCGCCTCGTTCAGCCGCCGAATCCCTAGGGCTCGAGAAGCTTCCTCGTCCAGTTCGGCGGGAGGCTCTGGAGTAGGCCGTTGGTCGGACGAGACCGCCGCAGGTTGGCCGGCCGCCAATTGCTGACGCAATCGCGACACTTCGCCTCGGAGTCGTAGCAGTTCGGCTTGAGGCTGCTGCCAACGACTTTGTTCGTCGGAATTTTGTGCCGTTTTTCGCTGGGCTGCCTGGGCGTCTTCGATCGCCCGGGCGACCTGATCTCGAAGTTCTGCGTTCGTGGCGCGCAATCGTTCCGCCGACCGGTACTGAAGAAAAAGCGCGGTCCCGGCGGAAATAACCAGCAGAGCCGCGCCCATTGCTTTGAAGTTCATGGAGGCCATAAAAGGAAAAAGTGCGAGGGTAGAAGCTGTGGTCGCTGCGGCTGCCGTTGCCGCATTCGCTACCGTAGTGGCCAGCGCGGCGGGGGCCGCAATAATTCCTTGGTTGCCCAACGTCAACACCAGCGCCGAAGCCGTGGATGTTACCCCACGTTTGGCGAGCAGCGCGCGCAGTTTTTCGAGCGCTCGATCCGCCCGCATCCGGGCGGCATTTTCGGTCAGCCCCAGGCGATCGCCTACCTCTGCCAACGGTCGGCGCTCGAAGTGA
Source organism: Verrucomicrobiales bacterium (assembly GCA_003445095.1). Taxonomy (GTDB): domain Bacteria; phylum Verrucomicrobiota; class Verrucomicrobiia; order Limisphaerales; family UBA9464; genus UBA9464. The sequence continues at coordinate 12,215 of DLVS01000039.1, read as the reverse complement.
CGGAGTAACACTGCGAGCCGATCGGGTTCAGCAAGCTCATGCATCGCGGCATCCAAGACAGGTCGGACGCGCTCCCAGTCGAGCTCAGCTTCGGTCGAATCGTGCGCCAGGTCCTGCATCATCTGTATTTGCTGTTCTCTTCTCTGCCGGCGGAATTCGGCGCGGACGGCGTGGCCCGCCACTCGACGAGTCGTGGTATACAACCATCCCGTCAGCGCCGGATGTCGGGCGAGCCGCTCCGCCTGCCGGGCAAGTTCAGTGAAGACACTTTGAGTGACATCCTCAGCCGCTGGTGCATCACCGCCGACCTGCCGCAACGCAGCGGAATAGACGAGGTTCACGTGCCGGCGGACCAGATCAGCGAAGACCGCCTCGGAGCAATCCTGGGCATACTCGCGAAGCAACCGGGAGTCGTCCTTCGGGTTGTTCAGCGCCACGATCATGTTCACTAGGCAATGCCCGAAGAGGGCGAAACCGCACAGAGAATTCTGTGCGCTGGGTTGAACGAAGGCGAGGGCGTCTCGGCGAATGAACGCGTTGGGATGCCCACGTCTACGGATAGGCTCCGAAAAGCGTCACCCCACCTGGCTTGGCTGATGCCCACGCCCCGTGCGAACGAACCGAATCACCACCAATAAAAATCCGGCCGGGGACGATAAGGACTCTTCGTGTCGTTGTCCGGGACGTAGATGTTCCACAGCACCGGATCGTCCATTTCTTTCGCGAATACATAAAACTGCGCGTGCCCATCGCCGAACAGAATGTTGTGACTGCGTTTGCCCCGGACGTTGTGCCAAGCGCTGCGCTTGTCCCCGTTTAGCCGATTGCCATGCCAAGGGGAGTCGCCGGTAATGATTTTGTTGACCGGACTGTCCGCAATTTCGGAAGAGTTGATCGGCCGAAGGGTCTTGTCGTCCACGTGCGCAGTAACGTGTCGAGTGCGAAACGTGTTAACACCAAACTGCGTGCGATAGCTGTTCCCGAATGCCTCCCAGCATGACTTGTTCGTGTAGAAAAAGTCGCCGACATCTGCCGGGCACCAGAAGAGCGTCAGCGCTCCGAGATATCGGTTCAGCGGGCGGTTCGTCGGCGAGTCCCCGCCTCCGTGATGGTCATCCACCCTTCCTCGCTGACCGCCATCGGCATTCCAGCCTAACGTGCGCGGATAACTGTCCGCCGAATCGCTCGCATACATCATGAAGGCAAGCCCGATTTGATGTTCGTTACTAACGCATTTGATCTGCTGGGCCTTGGCCTTCGCTCGGGCCAACGCTGGCAGTAGCATCCCGGCGAGAATGGCGATGATGGCGATGACCACGAGTAATTCGATCAACGTGAACCCTGCGCGAAGGCGAGGCGTCGGCGCACCCCGTCTGTCTCGACCGCGCGCACTAACTTCCGGCCGAACTACGTCCGACGGGAACTGTCGGTTCAGTTTCATGCGGAAGTAATCTCCGAAAATCTCCTAGAGAATGGCGCGTCTCGTTTCCGTGTTACCAACCTTCACGGTGGTAATCATCCTCACGAACCGAAGGCTAGCAAGCCTCGAACTTGCCGAAGAATCACGCCGCACGACTGCATCGAGGTTGGTCCTAAGACCGGGCGCATCAGCAAGTTCACACCTAAGGCTCGAAAGGCTGCGAACGGCAGTTCAATTGTGTCATGGATTCGCCAGCCCCAATCCTTCACCTTCGCCGGCGTGAAAGTTGTGGGGACACGTCGGACCACGTCGCGGGGCGAGCCCGTCGGCGCTCTCGACTCGTTCAGGCGCGCCACTGTGCTCCAACGACAAGCGGACCGCCTGAATCCGTATCCGCGGCCCCGTGGATTTGTGTTCAAGGCAAAAGGACCTGGGAAGACTATGCACGGTGGCGCCGAGAACAACCCAACCCCAGGCTTTGGTAGCAATGATGACTGACGCGTGTGAAGCTTATAAAGCCGCCGAGACGCTCGAAGTGGAGCACCGGAATGGGAAATTCGCCTCCATGAGGAGGTGTCACCTGGCTAACGGACGGTTAACCTCAGGAGAGATCTTGATGAGTCTTGAGGACGCGCGACGGTCATTGAGCCACTTAAGCCAGCGAAATTAAGAACTCGCCGATGCCAAGCACGCTATTCTAGTTTTGTAACTATCCGCTCAGATGAAAACCTGCTTTGTGATCATCCCATTTCGGCACTCGTTCGATGAAGTCTGCGGGGTGATTGAGCACGCCGCCAGAGAATGCCGACTCAAAGCAATCCGAGGCGACCTATGCAACCGACCCGGGAGTGTCTTACCTCAGGTGCAGCACGAAATCCGCCGAGCAGCCGTGGTGGTTGTGGATATCACGGGGCACAATCCCAACGTGTTTTACGAATTGGGAATCGCACACCAGATCAAAGGCCCCGAACGCGTGTTAATCCTGACGCAAGAGGTCGACGAAAAGAAAGCCTACGACATCCATCAGTACCGGCAACTCCCGTACGAGCACACGAGAGCTGGATTGGCGAAGCTCCGCAAGCAACTCCCGGTCTGCCTCCGCAGGGCAGTGGATGCGAGCACGGATGAAGAGTTTTGGAATGTGATTCGAGGGCGCTTGCCGCGAACGCTAACCCTGGTGCGCGATCTCAAAAAGCTGATCGGTGCCGCCGGAAAGAAGGGGCTCAGGGGTGTCACGATTCGCATCGCGGCGGGGCTGAGCTCGATCTCGATTAGCGACAACGAACGGACTGATGCCAAGTTTGGAAAAGAGTATCACAAGGCCTTACTCGAAGAGCGGAACACTTTGCGTGAGGTATTGCTCCGTGGTGCGCAATTAAAGGCGGTTCTGAACCCGCCGCGCCGGTTTACCCAAAGTATGCTACCCGAAAGATTGAACGTCCGGTTTCAGCGGCTCATCGGGCTAGTCGAAGGCCGAAGTGACATTCGACGGAACTCCAAGTTGGCTGCCCTGGACGTGAAGGCTATGAAGAAATGTCGATTTGCGCTTTCGCCGGTACCAATGCCCAACCTGTTCATCATAGGAGACAAAGTCGCTTACGAGGGCATGAAACGGGCCGGTACAGGCGGATTTGAAATGACGCATTGTGAAACTGATACCACATCTTTGCGTGAAATGATTGATCAATTCGACATGTTTTTTGAGGACAGCTATGCGGAGACGCGGCGCCTATATCCGACTGATGCAGCATTGGCGAAACAGCTTCGGACCTTTTACGACGAGGCTACTGATGATGAAGCGTGGCGCGAAGGTCGAGAAGCTCATATGCGTACAGGTGGAAATGCCCGGAGGACGATTTCACTTCCCCGCCGAAGAACCCGTTGATGCCTAACGGGCAATCCTTGGTTCGTTACATGAATGTGCCGCCATAAACCAGAAGCAGGACATGGCCCACGATGTTTTCATCAGCTACTCGACACCGGACAGGGTAGTAGCAGACGCGGTTTGTGCAGCCCTTGAGGCGCTGAACCGCTGCTGGATTGCGCCACGGGACGTGCTGGCTGGAACAGATTACGGTGAAGCAATCCTCAACGCTATCGAGGATTGCCTTGTGATGGTTCTGGTGTTCTCAGAACACGCGAATGGGTCCCCTCATGTTAGACGAGAAGTGGAGCGCGCAGTGAGCAAGGGAAAGATTATCGTGCCATTCCGCATCGAAAATGTTCCTCCTTCAAAGTCAATGGAGTATGGCCTGAGTACCACGCAATGGCTGGAAGCATGGACCCCTCCGCTAGAAATGAGGATTGCCGAGTTGGTGGAATGTATCAGTCGGTTGCTCCCAATGGAGCAACCCAGGTCTCATGATTCTGACAACCCGCAACCTCTCGAAATGTTGCGGACTGATGACGCCAAAAATCACCCTCTAGCACATGCTCCCGAGGTCTTTTACCGCAACCGGCGCGGCCAATCCATCCTGATGGTGCAAACTTTCGCTCGTGACCCGAGATGGCCGGATGCGGTCTATCACATCAGCGAGTCCGGCGGCGAGAGGCGCGCGCTTCGGCACTGCCTCAGGGTTTTCGGCAACCGTGTCGGTCCGGTTCCCGAAGAAATCTGGAAGTCATGCATCGCAAACGCTGTCGAAAACATACTTCCTCTCGCTCCGAGCATTGTGGGTTTCGGCGGAATGGGCGAAGCCGCGCGGCAGATTTGGACTAGTTTGGTAAGCCGAGGTTTTAACGGCACACGTGATTATTGGGGTGGCGACGTCGGCATCGACGCGACGGAGTTTCTGCGTCGCAACGAAGTCCAGCCGCCATTCTGAACCCACGTTCGGGTCCCAGATCGCGACTGATTCAGCCTTCTGCGCCATAACGTGAGCTCTTCCCTCACCGATGGCGTGGAATTTCGTGCCCACGAACACATGGGATGACGACGTGACCTCACCCAATGACGGTAATGAGTAACTGCCTACTCAGTAATCACCGCACTAGAGCCGCGCTAGACTGAGAGCTGACGGTAGTAAAGTGTCCCGTTATTGCCAAAGAAGAGCGATTGTTGGCCATTGGCGAAATCCAGATTGATCTGGTCAAGCACTTCGTCGGCGGACCAGCCAGTGGCATTCTGGTCTCCGGGTTGCACAGTGCTGGCGGTGACGGGCGCGGGACTGGCGGCGTTCAGTGGCGTAGCTGCGGCAGCGGCCGGTGAAGACGCCGCGGGTTTAGCCTTCGCTGAGATCGCACCCGACTTCTTTTTGGCGGTTGGCTTTGGCATGGCAGTTTTGGCTGGGGGATTAGATGTAGTGATTCACTTCAACCACGAATCGACACGAATGAACACCAATCGTCAGAGCCAGAAAGTTGGCTTTTGGTAGGACGGTCCTGATCACCAAACGGTGAATTCCACCGGGCGGGTTCAGCGCCTGAAACCATAGACCCCATTCGTGTGACTTCGTGTTCATTCGTGGTCCGATCGATTTCTACTCCATGAGTCTGTCTTAGTCCGGTGGTCTTGCCGGCTTGAGGCTGTCGGCAAAAGCGTCCGCAAAGGCATCATTGAAGCGACCGTAGCGCATCGGCTTTCCGCGAACGTATTGCTCGCTTGCCGAGGTAAAATCACTGACACAAGTCTTCAATTGATCACCACCGGGTGGTGTCGGCAGCGCTTTCAGCGTGGCACCCACTCCGGAGAATTCCTCCGTGTCCAAGCCGGCGACAATCCCTTTCATCACCCGCACGGCCTGAGCTGGATTTCGGCCCGCCACGTCGCGCAGTGCTGCTTCGTTAGCCACGAACTGGGCTTGATCGATATTCAATTGGCCCGCGCGACCTACCACCGGTTCGTCAACCTTCCGAGTTAGTCGAAGAAAAGTCGGAATGGGGGCTCCGAGATCGCCGCCCTCGTACACCGGGACATCGAATCCGAGATAACCGATCACCAACGGACGATCGAAGGCCTGCTGCAAGCCGACCGAAGACTCGCCGGCAGAGACGAACTTGACGGCGCCGCCCGCCTTGATCGGCGAACTTATGTTAGCGGTACCGCCCCCAGGAATACTGGGCGTGGCCTGATCCATCATCCCGTTCAGGGCGTTGAGCAGACTCAGATAGTTGGTATTGACCACGCCATTGGTAACCAGCGGCACGGCGCCACCCGTCCCCGCCTGGGCCGAGCCGCCGAACGACCTGGCGCTCTGAAGAGCGACGTCGATCGCGCGAGTCAAATAAACGCGGCTGACGACCCGTAAATAAATCGGCGTGGGCGCGGCCGTCTTCACGGTCTCATCAAGCACCGCGGCGATCACCGGTTGGTTGGCCCAATGTCGCAACTGGTGGAGCAGAACCGTGGGGTCGCCGCCGACTGTGTAGGCGTCAGCGATGGTGACCGTGCCACTGGCGGAAGCGCTGCCGAGATAACCGAGGGCCACGGGAATTCCCTGTACGGGAAACGCCGCCGACAAACCACCGCCGCTCTGGGCTGCGAAGGAATAGGTTGGGAACGCGGCTCTGGGTGCCTCCACATTGAGTAACGCCAGCCCTGCCGCCCTGTTCCAGTTGGTACCGGTCACCTGGGGAACCGGATGCGGAGTGTCCCCAAACTCATCCTGCCAATAGCCATTGAAGTAGATGCTGGAGTAGTTCGTGTACGGCAGGCGTACGCGAAAATCATCCAAGGCCAAAAACCCTCGTCGCTCGTACTCATGCGCCTGGGCCTGGATGGGTGTCTGTACGAGGAAGACATCACCCACGACCAAGTCTTGGGTCAGCGGGTAAACGGGGATTACCTGACTGGCCCGAATGGTCTCACACCAATCTTTGGCCACGTTTTCCAACTGACAGCGTTGACTGGTGCAGCAGCCGGCTGTGGCCAACGATACGATCGCCATCAGTACACCAGCATGGTTCAGGTGGATTACTTTGGTCGACATGGGTGTTCGCGCGCTCTTGTCGCGAGGAGACTCTGGAAAGCCCCAGAAGCGTCAAGCCGGCAGACGAATCCCATTATCGTCCCGGGCGCATCCCGACACTGCCTCGAGAAGATTCCTTCTATCGCCGCGAAGCGAAGTAAAGGAACAAGGTGCCCCGCTCTCTCCCTTTCTTCCCGAGTTGGAATGGCGACGGGACCCGGTTCGCGGGGCAGCGTGAAGATGAGCTTCCCTTCAATCCATTCATCGTCCGCAACGCAGGAGGAGTATTCGTGTGGGGCGGTATTCGTTGCCGGCGTCGCTAATTCCTGCGCAGGCTCCGCTGCCCTACGCAATGCATTCAGACGCATCCAACGCGGACCGCCGAGAATCCCCGGCGTTTTTGACGACGCACTGGACAGTCGTCCTGGAAGCGGCGCGACCGGGAGCCGAAGCCAGCGACGCATTCGCTCAGCTCTACCAAGACTATTGGTATCCGCTGTACGCGTACGTTCGACGTCGGGGACACACGCCCGAAGAGGCTGAGGATATCACTCAAGGTTTTTTTGCGCGCGTTCTGGAGAAGCATTCGCTCGCGAGCATTCAGCGCGACGGTGGAAAGTTTCGTTCATTTCTGCTGGCGGGCCTGGTCAATTTTTTGGCGAACGAATGGGACCGGACTCAGGCCCAAAAGCGCGGCGGCGGGCAAAAGACCATTCCGCTGGAAGTCGAAAACGGCGAAGCGCGTTATGTGCATGAGCCGGCCGATCAAGTGACACCGGAATCCCTCTTCGAGCGACATTGGGCCTTCACTCTGCTTGAGCATGTGACCCAGCGTCTTCAGACCGAATGTGTCCGTGAGGGGAAGTCGGCCTTCTTCAACGACGTTCGAGTTCATCTGCAAGGCGACCGCCAGGGGCCCTCGCACGCGGACGTCGCCACGCGCCACGGCATGAGTGAAGGAAGCGTCAAAGTGGCAGTGCATCGCCTGCGGCAGCGCTACGGTCGCTTGCTGCGGGAAGAAATCGCCCGGACGGTCAGCCGTCCGGACGAGGTCGATGCGGAACTGCGCTACTTGATTGGCGTCGTGGGACGATAGTGCCCGGATACCGCGATCTATGGACGGTCCGGTGAATCCTCGGCCGCCAAGATTTTGGTGTGGGGTGGCAGAATGTTGCGACGAAGACGCTTTTTGACGGCGGGTGACGTTGCCAAAATTGCGTTGAGCTTCACCTCCAGATTCAGTCTCAAAAGCACTTGGTTGCGGCTTCTTCGCGCTGTGTTCTCCGTGGGCAGCCGACGCGTGTAACTTTCTCCCAAAACTTCTTTGAAGAGGGCTAGGTGACGTTCCGCGCCAACGCGGATCGCCCGCCAATAAAGCAAAACATCAAACCTACAAATCCATGAAAAATATTGTTAAGCACTCACTCCCAGTACTCGGAGGCGGACTAGCCCTCGCCCTCATTATCGGCCCTGCCGCGGCGGTTGACGGGGCCTCCCACCCGGTCCCGCAAAAAACAGCGGTGTCGGGCTACTTGGACTGGAGCATCATTCCAGTGAACCTGGGGCCGTATCTTATCGTCGGTACTGACGGCGACTTATATATTCGGCATCTGCCTCTAGTCGGGCCGTTCACGCTTGCGGGACGAGGCATCTCTCTCGAGGCGAAGATCCAGGTGGACTTCAACGCGGAATTCGATGCCACGGGCACCGGCGTCATTTGGATGCCGGTCACTATCACGGACACAATCGACGGCGTTAAAACGATCATCTTTGAAGGGCAAGCGCGAGGCCATGAAGTGAACTTGATCGCCAGCGCGACAGTTTCACTTGCAGGGCGGGGACCGTACGAGGGGTCGAAACTTGAAATTATCGTTGAAGAACTTGGTCCGGGCGACAGCAACACTTACACCTTCACCGGTGAGCTCTCGCCCGCGCCTCGGCGATAATTACGACCCTATCCCGACGGAGCGAAACACGCGTGAGGGACCTGCTGGATTCAACCCGGCCACGGTTGGTGAGCGAAACCTACCCCGCGGGAAGTAGCTTCGGGGGACTGGTAATCCCGAACTCCGAATTAGGACTGGGGAGCGCACGGCTGATACGGCGTGTGGGTCTGGGTGTCGCGCCCAGACCTTCGTCAACCACTCTCGGTAAGTACGCCCGGGAGAAAAGTTCGTGGGACGATGTTCTCGGCGGGACGCCAAAAACAACACGGCTGTTGAGATTTCCCGTAACCTTGTCACCCGATTTCTTTGGAAGGGAGTGAGGCCGGTCCGTGTCCGTGTGGCGGATCAGCCGAAGACCTTTGGCAAAACTCCAAAACGAAAGCTGAATTATGAAAGGCGGTGCGTTCTTACGAATCGGGTGCCTGATGGCGGCGGTGAGCTCGGCGCTAGCTCAGCCGGCTTACACGGTGGACCCGAATTTCAATCCGGTCATTACCATGCCAGGCGGCGGTGTGAAAGCGGTGGCAGTCGAAAGCGATGGCCGGATCTATGTCGCCGGAGCCTTCGCGGCCATCGATGGAATTCCTCGCCCGGGGCTCGCCCGCCTCAAGTCAACCGGTGGCGTTGATGACAGCTTTCCAGTGGCACTGGCCGGAGGAGACGTTGTGGAACTGGCGGTGCTTCAGCCAGACGGAAAGCTCCTGGTGGCCGGCTCCTCTCCCAGCAGCGCCAACCCGTACCTGTTCACCAGAATCAACCCGGACGGCAGTCGGGACCCGGGGTTTCAGGCGGCCGTGCCGGCTTATTGGCCGATAGCGGCGATCCTCGTCCAGGGAGACGGCAAGAGCATCGTCGCCGTGCGAAACCCTGGACCGCCGGAGCCATCGTTGCTCGTCCGACTTGATTCGGCTGGGCGGCGCGATCCGTCCTTTACCCAGGTTGAATTAAAGGGCGGTACTCCTCACCTGACAGGAATGTTGCTCCAACCCGACGGCCGGATCGTCATTTGGGGCTATTTTACCAAAATTAACGGAGCAGCGCAGGTTGGGGTGGCGCGCCTCAAGGCCGACGGCAGCCTCGACACCACCTTTCGTCACACGCTCCAGAGTGCGTATCCACAGCACCCCTGGGTCGGCGTCCAAAACGTCCTCCTTTTGCCGGACGGCCAGCTCATCGTCAGCGGGGCCATCGCGGGAGGCAGCCATCGTTTAAACGCCGACGGGAGTACGAGGGAGAGAGGCCTAAACGTCGGGCTTGGCCCAATCTTCCTTCAAGCCGACGGGAAGATGATCATCGACCACGGAGGCAACTTCACTCGGACTGATCGCAGCGGACAACCCGACTGGAGTGAGATTGAACAACCCGATGGCGGTTTGAGCCTTTACCGAAACGGCAGAGCCTTGGCCTTGCTGCCGGACGGCGGCGTCTTGATGGAAGAGCAGGGCGAGATCAAAAAGCTGACGACCGACGGCGATCCGGATCCGTCCTTCGGCGCGACCACCGTGGAGGTCCCCGGCCAGTTGGGCGACCTCATCCAGCAGACGGATGGCAAAGTGGTGCTCATTGGTGATTTCTCGCGCGTGAATGGAACTCCCCGACCTGGCCTGGCGCGCTTGAACACCGATGGCAGTTTGGACCTGACTTTTGTGCCCGACTCCAGCCAGCCCAGTTTTTTCCGGAGTATTGACGGTGCGGAATGGTCGGGTCTCATTCGATTCCAACCGTGGGATAGGAATATAATCGTGTCCGGCATCGGAGAATCCGGAAAAGCGATCGTCGCGCGAGTGAAACCGGATGGAAGTCGCGACCTCGCCTTCAACCCGCCCGCCTTCAATGCGCCCGAGTTCGGCTGGATGAGCGAGTTGGCGCTACACTCTGATGGAACTTTGTACGTAGCTTATGGGGCCTGGAATAAGCCGGGCAAAGTGGTCCGGCTAAAGGCTGATGGCAGCGTGGACGCCGGTTTCCAGTGGCAAGGTGACCTAGACCCTATGGCTTGAAAGCGAGCGGTTGAGTGTGGGTGACGAGTCGGGCGGACGTGGGTTAAAAGCCGCGTCGGCGGCCTCCAGAGCCACAGGGTTGTGGCCGGACGGATCACTCCGCCAACCAGTCAACCAGAAGTGCCTCATGAACTCGTCACCCACAGAACCAAAGCTCAAATATGTCGGCCTGGATGTCCACGCCGAAACTATTGCCGTCGCGATCGCCGACTCCGCCGAGCTGCGCTCCTACGGCAACATCCCCGCCCATACTCACGCGCTGGACAGACTTCACAAACGCCTCAGCGAGGACGGCTCCCAAGTCCGCTACGTGTACGAAGCCGGCCCCACCGGGTTCGCCCTTTGCCGTCACCTGCGCGGCCGGGGAATCTCCTGTGCGGTCGTCAGCCCTTCACTCATTCCTAAGCGCGCCTCCGACCGGGTCAAGACCGACCGCCGGGACGCCCTCACGCTGGCCCGACTGCTCCGCGCCGGTGAACTCACCTCGATCCATATCCCTGACGAAGCCGACGAAGCCATTCGCGATCTGGTGCGCGGCCGGCTCCGCGCTGTCGAAGACCTGCGCCGTTGCCGTCAGCGCATCAAGGGATTCCTGTTGCGTTACGGCCGACGCTACGCCGGCAAGTCTTCCTGGACGGCCGGGCATCTCAACTATCTCAGCACCGTGAAGTTCCCCTTTCCCGCCCAGCAGATCGCTTTTGAAGAGCTGCTCAACGCGGTGAAAGACCCGGCGGACCGGGTGGACCGTCTGGAAAGCGCCCTGAGCCAACAGATCAAGCACTGGAAGCGCCTGCCCCTGGTTCAGGGACTGATGTGCCTGCGCGGATTTGGGCTCATCAACGCCGGGAGCTGGGTCGCGGAAATCGGCGACTTTTCCCGCTTCGCGCATCCCTCCCAACTCATGTCCTTCGTCGGGCTGACCCCCAGCGAAGACAGTTCGGGGCAACGGCGCCACCAAGGCTCCATCACCAAAGCGGGCAACTCGGCCTGCCGTCGCGCGATTGTCGAAGCCGCCTGGCAATACCGGCTTCCCGCCCGCGTCACGCCCACCATCCGCGCTCGCCACCACGGCCAACCCAAGGAGATTGTTCAAGTCGCCTGGAAAGCCCAGGTGCGCCTCTGCGCGCGCTATCAACACCTGGTGCGCTCCCGCAAGAAGCCGGTGGTGGCCCTCACCGCCGTCGCCCGAGAACTGGTCGGCTTTCTCTGGGCCATCGCGCGGATCGTCGAGGGCCATCCGGTGGCGCTGCGTCCACCCCAGCAGCCGACGCGGACGAGTTCCAAGGCGCCGGACCGTCCGACTCCGGCCCCGAAGAAATCCGTTCCCAAATCCCACCTGGTGTTTCCCGAAACCCGATCCTGATCTGCTCCGTTCTTTGACATCTCCAGCCCTGTGAGCTGTGCCGTGGGCAGGGAGCCGGCCCGGTAAGGCGTGCGCTCGGTGTCGTTAGGTGCTCAGTCTTCCCTTGGGGAGATGAACGCACGCGCCTAGACTGAGACAGCGCTGCGACGAACCCTGGTCTGGTGCTACCCAACGCACGTATCTCAGCAGGATCTACCGTCGTCCAAACGCCGGTTTCCTGCTCACGACCCAACTCATGTGACTCTCAAAACCATGGCGGCCTGCGGCCGGAATCTCCGATGAGTTAATCGCTTTGAACCGAGGCCTGCGGAGGCAATCCCGGACGAGAGCATCTCCCGCCCGGGATGGGATGCGACCCGCATTCCTCGGACGATCCGGCGCTCAGGTTGCACTCCTGCAGAGCCCTATCCTCCGAACCGCACCTCGATACTTAGCGATCCCTCGCCATTCACAAAAGCTCAGAAAAATCTTTCCAGAAGGTCCACGCCCTCTTGACTTCTATTAAGCCATCTCAACGACCCAAGCTCAGCGACCCGGCGCACGGGAGGCGACGATGGCAACCGCGACGCCCCCGCCGGG